>CAZPTJ010000127.1:0-8972 GCA_964589085.1 uncultured Flavobacteriaceae bacterium
TCAAGGACTAGTCTCTTTTAATGGTCCAGTAACGGCTCCCGCAGAAAATCTTGAAAACGTAATTGTTTATCCCAATCCTGTCCGGCCTAGTTTTGATGGTCTTGTCACAATTGAGGGTTTAACAGACAATACCAATGTAAAAATTACCGATATTGTAGGTAATTTGGTTCATGAAGAAAATACTACGGCTGGTAATATTACCTGGGATACAACAGCTTTTGGTAGACATCGGGTAGCATCAGGTGTATATCTCATTCTAATCACTGGACCTAATGCAGAAGAAACTCAGATAAAAAAATTAATGATTGTTCGCTGATGCGTTTCACTACGGAAGCTATCGTTATTTCTTCCATCAAATATGGTGAAGCCGATCTTATTGTAAAATGTTTCACGGCATCCAGTGGCCTTAGATCCTACCTCTTACGAAATATTCTTAAGTCAAAAAAAGGGAAATTGCGTACTGCCATGTTTCAATCACTAACCTTATTAACTGTTGAGGTTTTTCATAAGGATAAAGGTACTTTGGAGCGCATACACGAAGCAAAAATTTTGTATCCTTTAAAAACACTCCAAAATGATTTCTCAAAAACAGCTATTGTTTTCTTTATAGCAGATGTTTTACGATATGCCATACAGGAAGAAGAGCAAAACATAGCACTATTTGATTTTCTTAAAGCCGCCATTATATGGTTAGATACTCATGATAATATTGCCAATTTTCATTTGCTCTTTTTGCTCAATCTTACACAATATCTAGGTTTCTACCCTGACCATTCAGAAAAAGAACTTCCGTATTTTAATTTATTAGAAGGAACTTTTGAATCCACTTCCTTAAATCCTTATTGCTATGAAGGATTGAAAATTCAAGTACTAAGACTACTTTTAGGCACAAAATTTGATACGCTTAACACAATCAAATTAAACCAAAATCAACGTGCCGATTTCCTCTCCATGCTATTACAGTATTATGAGTTACATTTGCACGGTTTCAAAAAACCGAGATCGCTCTCAGTACTCAATACAATATTCAATTAATGCGTTATATAACGATCTTTTTTATTCTTTCTTCTCTCTCATTATATGCACAAAAGGTTACTGTTTATGATGCTGACACTAGAGATCCTATTGCAGGTGTCGCATTGTATAATGAAGATAAAAGTAAAAGTGCATTAACCGATTTTGACGGACAGGCAGATATTTCTGCTTTCGAATCCAAAGAGATTATTATTTTTTCAGAATTAGCACATAAAGAAGCACAATTTACCAAGGAAGAATTGGCAACAACTTACAAGTTCAAAATCTTTCTTAAACAAAAGGAAAATCAACTGGGAGAAGTTGTTTTGTCGGCTTCTAAGTTTGCCCAAAGTCGAAGAAATATTCCTCAAAAAATTGTAGGTATTTCTAGTGACTTTATCTTGCGTACGAATCCACAAACCAGTGCAGATTTATTAGAAAAAAGCGGTCAGGTTTTTGTCCAAAAAAGTCAGTTGGGAGGTGGTAGTCCAATCATTCGCGGGTTTTCAACAAACAGATTATTAATTACACTTGATGGTATCCGTTTTAATACAGCCATCTTTAGAGGAGGTAATGTTCAAAATGTAGTTTCTATTGATCCTTTTACTATTGACAGATCAGAGGTCATCCTGGGTCCAGGTTCTGTCGTTTATGGTAGTGATGCCATAGGTGGAGTTTTGAATTTTTATACTAAAAAGCCGAAATTTTCCGGAGATAAACCTCTGGTTGTTTCAGGTAATGCTTTAGCCCGTTATAGTACGGCTAATGAAGAAAACACCGGGCATTTTGACATTAACATCGGCACAAAAAAATGGTCTTTTTTATCTAGTGCTTCTTATTCTGATTATGAAGATCAACGTCAGGGAAGCAATGGTCCTGATGATTTTAGACGTATAGATTTTGTACAAACTATTGACGGAAATGATGTTGTTATTCAAAATGATAATCCTAATGAGCAGGTTGGCTCTGGATTCAGTAGTTACAGCTTAGCTCAGAAAATACGTTTTACTCCTAATCCTATTTGGGATTTTAACTTAAGTGTTCTGTATTCTACAACTTCGGATTATGATCGTTATGATCGCCTTTTTCAACGAGATGAAAATGATCAATTAGAATTTGCCGAATGGTTTTTCGGTCCACAAGATTGGTTCTTAACCAGTTTTCAAATCAATAAAGAAGGGCAAGGCAAATTGTATGATAGGGTGCAAGCAACAGCATCATTTCAACATTTTGAAGAAAGTCGCAATGACAGAAGATTTGGAAGAGCAGCTTTGCGCACACGTACTGAGCGTGTAAATGTAGCTTCTGGTTCATTGGATTTCACAAAAACACTTCACAATCCAAGAAATAAAATCTTCTACGGGACAGAATACGTGTATAATCACGTGAACTCCAATGGTTCTCAAACAGATATTAGTACAGGTGAATTCAGTTTGCGCAGCACACGATATCCTGATGGGTCAGACTGGCAATCTCTAGCAGCCTATGCAAGCGGACAATTTGAATTACACCCAAAATTGCGATTGAATACTGGCATACGATATAATCAGATTTTCATTTTTGCAGATTTTAGAGGCAATAATCAGTTTTTTAATTTTCCTTTTGAAGAATCTCGCTTGAATTTTGGAAACCTTACGGGTAGTGCTGGATTAAATTATGAGCTTTCTAAAACCGTACTCCTCAAAACCAATTTATCAACGGCGTTCCGAGCACCAAACATTGATGATCTAGGAAAGGTATTTGATAGTGATGACGGCGATTTAGTTATTCCCAATCCAGATCTTAGAGCAGAATATGCTTATAATGCAGAACTTGGTGGTGTTTTTAATTTTGGAGACATTGTAAAATTAGATGTAAATGGGTATTTCACGAGATTAAATGATGCATTGGTACGAAGGGATTTTACACTTAATGGTTCGCCTACGTTAACCCAGATTGACGAGGAGACGGGCGAGGAGGAAGTATTTCAGATTGAGGCCATTCAAAATGCGAGTACTGCTGAAATTTGGGGCTTGGAATCTGGCATAGAAATCAATCTATCAAAAATTGTAACTCCTGGTTTAAAAGTGACTTCTCAGTTTAATTTGATAAGAGGTACACAGGAAGAGGAAGACGGATCATTGGTCCCTGTGCGCCATGTTTCTCCGGATTTTGGAAACACGCATATATCATATTCTAAAGGGCGTTGGACATTTGATGCTTATGTGATGTACGCAGCACAATTTGAATTTGAAGACTTATCTCCAGAAATAAACGATCGCCCCGAACTTTTTGCTCAGGATGAAAATGGTGATTTATTTTCTCCAAGGTGGTACACCTTAAATTTTTCTTCCCAATTCCAATTGAATACTCATTGGAAATTCAATGCTAATCTTGAGAATATTACAGATCAACGTTATCGCACGTACTCCTCAGGGATTTCGGCAGCAGGTAGAAATTTAATCCTCTCTGCATCTTATTCTTTTTAACATCTAACGCTTTCGCGAAAGCATACTTTAATAAATCTCGAGTCAATACTTCTTACCAGCAACTATAATAACAATTTCTCCTTTTATAGGATGTTCTTTGTAATGTTCAAATAGTGCAGATAATGAATGGCGTCTAGTATCTTCATACATTTTGGTTAGTTCTCTGGATATAGACACCTGACGGTCTTCTCCAAAATGATGTATAAACTGCTCCAACGTTTTCAATAACTTATGTGGAGATTCATAAAAGATCATGGTTCTGGTTTCTTCTGCAAGAAATTCTAATCGTTTTTGACGTCCCTTTTTAATGGGGAGAAATCCTTCAAAAACAAAACGGTCATTTGGAAGCCCACTATTTACTATAGCAGGAACAAAGGCAGTTGCGCCTGGCAAACATTCGATAGCAATACCAGCTGTTATACAAGCCCTACTTAACAGAAAGCCAGGATCTGAAATTGCCGGAGTCCCAGCATCGCTTATCAATGCTATAGACACTCCTGCTTTCAATCGATCTACAATATGCGCCGTAGTTTTATGCTCATTATGCATATGATGACTTTGCATAGGTGTTGTTATCTCAAAATGTTTTAGCAATTTGCCACTTGTACGGGTATCTTCTGCCAAAATAAGGTCCACTTCCTTTAATATGCGTATGGCTCGCAACGTTATGTCTTCCAGATTTCCTATAGGGGTAGGAACCAAAAATAACTTAGCCATACATTGGACGCACTTTTTTTCCGAAGAAATAGGAAACTGGTAAGAATATAAGTATTAAAACAGCAAATAACCATTCACCATCCTGAGCTTGTAGGTGTGCGCAAAAGGCAAGTAATGCATCAAAAAAGAACCCTGCATAAGCCCATTCTGTAAGCCAGGGTATTCCTCGCCACAGCAGCATGATGATTCCTAAAATTTTAGCAATAGCAAGAGGAATAACAATATATGCGGGATAATTAAAGCTTTCAAAAACGCCTTGAATCATTTCTGTATTCCTAAAATACATTTGCGCAGAAAAAGCAAAAACTCCGCAAGTGATAATAGTTCCTATCCAGTATAGAATCTTATGTGTTTTCATTATGTTTAATAACAGTCCAATTAGTCAAACTTACGCTCCAGAAGTTGCGTAAAGCGTTCTTCATAAACTTCTTTCCCCTCCCAATTACTATAATCAGGTTTTACCATTTGTTCAATAAATTGTTGTGCCTCCTCTAATGAATTGAATGTTTCCAATTGAGAGAGTACCCGATTATAATCTACATCACTTCCGTCAAATAGATGTTTAATGAAAGCTAATCGATCATTCAATCCTATCTTGAGGCCTGTTTTCAATTTATCATTGAGATTCTTTGGTTTATCGTCCTCAACTATCGTCTCTACTCGCTCAAATACGGGCATCTGTGCAAACTCTCCTCCTATATCCAGCATATCATTTTTTTGATAAGAATCCTGTGGATTGATAGCATCAATGAGTTCATCAACAGCTGCAGTTTCGGCTGGCATTTGTGCCACCATATCTTTGATTTTTTCAATCACAGGCTCATGTAGAGGTTCATCCGTATTATAAGCAGTACCATCTGGACGATGTGTGTCAGAGATGTCGATTGAAGTTTCGCTTATATCCGTTTCAACCTGATCCTGTTCAGATCGATCTAACTCGGTATCCTCTTCAGAAACAGTTTTACTTAATTGTTCTTCAATTTCGCCAACTTTTAGTGTTGGTGTTACTCCTTTTTCCAATTTTTCAGCATAAGCTAGTAGTGCCAACTTCTCATAAAGCTGCTGAGCATCGCTCGCCAGTGCTTCATAAGAGGTTGTGTCTTTCAATTGTAAAATTTTGTGGGCAAGACTTATAAGTTCTGTCTTGAGTGTTTTCTTCATAACTTTATGTAGTTACAGCGTGAAAAGTCAGCTTTTTTGATAAATTTACTTCGACTATCTATAAACGTGCAAATTGGCGTTTTTGGTCTAGAAAAGTACAAAATGTTTCTCGAAAACACAGTAAATCATAAAGAGCAATTTGGTTGGATAGAGGTAATCTGTGGTTCTATGTTCTCCGGAAAAACCGAAGAACTCATACGTAGACTGAAACGCGCGCAGTTTGCAAAACAGAATGTAGAAATCTTTAAACCTGCTATGGATACGCGTTATGACGATGAAATGGTAGTTTCTCATGATGCCAATGAAATACGTTCTACTCCCGTTCCCGCCGCCGCAAATATTCCTATTCTTGCCGATAATTGCGATGTCATCGGTATTGATGAAGCACAATTTTTTGATGATGAAATTGTCAAAGTATGCAACGACCTGGCAAATCGTGGCATTCGGGTTATTGTAGCGGGATTGGATATGGATTTTAAGGGAAACCCTTTTGGTCCAATGCCCGCACTTATGGCTACGGCAGAATATGTCACTAAGGTTCATGCTGTTTGTACTCGTACGGGTAATCTTGCGCAATACAGTTATCGTAAAAAAGCAAATGACGATCTGGTATTACTCGGTGAAAATGAAGAATATGAACCATTAAGTAGGGCTGCTTATTTTAAAGCAATGTTACGGGACAGATTGAGAAAAATAGAGGTTAATAATCCTGAAGAGGTCAAAACAAAGGATAAATCTTCATCTAAAACTGGTACCTAACAAACTATTTTATGGGAATCACCAGATTGGAAATAGATCTAAAAGCACTCTCTCACAATTACAACTATCTTAAAGAGAAACTATCTTCAGGAGTGGGTATGATGGCTGTTGTTAAAGCTTTTGGTTATGGTAGTGATTCAGCAGTTATAGCTGCTCATCTGGAAGCATTGGGAGTTTCTTATTTTGCTGTTGCTTATGCTTCAGAAGGGGTAGCTCTCCGTAAAGCGGGTATAACAAAGCCTATTTTGGTATTGCATCCTCAGGCTGACAATTTTGCTCTTGTTCTGGAGCACTGTCTAGAACCCAGCCTTTACAGCGCGCGTATATTTCGGGCTTTTATCGCTTTCGCGAAAGCGCAACAACAAAAACACTACCCTGTTCATTTAAAGTTTAATACGGGACTCAATCGATTAGGTTTTTGGGAGAGTGATACTGATTGGATTATTAAAGAATTGAAAAAAACGGATACACTACATATAAAGTCTATGTTCTCACATCTCGCCGCAAGTGAAGATATGGAAGAAACTACATTTACACTACAGCAAATAACAACTTTTAAAAGTATTGCAGAACGTATGTTCAAGGACCTCGGATATCGTCCCTTATTGCATCAAAGTAATACCTCAGCTATATTAAATTATCCAGATGCTCAAATGGACATCGTTAGGACGGGAATTGGTCTCTATGGCTACAGTAATGACCCAACTATAGATAAAGAATTAATACCCGTAGCGACTTTGAAGACCATCATTTCTCAAATTCATAGGATTGAACCAGAAGAAAGTGTAGGTTACAATAGGGCATATAAGGCTAAGGGCTTTGAGAAAACGGCCACACTCCCTATAGGTCACGCCGATGGCATATCCCGTGCTTTAGGTAATGAGATAGGTTATGTATGGATCGAAGGACAAAAAGCTCCAATTATTGGAAATGTGTGTATGGATATGATGATGATTAATATATCCCATATTGACTGTAAAGAAGGAGATGAGGTTATTGTTTTTGGGCAAGGTGCTAATGTGGTAACACTAGCAGAACAAATACAATCCATCTCTTACGAATTACTCACAGCAGTATCTCAACGAGTAAAACGTGTCATTCTTCGATAGACTACATGATTCTTAATGCTTTGTTAATTCAATCCTCTTTTTTTATAACTTAGGGGTCTATTAACCTAAAACCATTAGAAGATGTTAAAAGAGTTTAAGAATTTTATAATGACCGGTAATGTTATTGATTTTGCGGTTGCTGTTATCATGGCGGGAGCTATAGGCGCCGTTATCAATGGCTTTGTTGCAGACATTATTATGCCAATAGTAGGTCACTTTGCCGGAGGTATTGATTTTAATGATTTCAAATATGTTCTTGATCCTGCAGTTGTTGGAACAGATGGAACTATTACTAGTCCCGAAAATGCCATTATGTATGGTAAATGGATTAATACTATTATAAGTTTAATCACTGTTGGTTTTGTAATGTTCTTGATTGTCAAAGCTTATAACAAAACCAAAAAACCAGTAGAAGAGGCTGCTCCAGCAGGACCAAGTGAAATTGACTTACTGACTGAGATACGCGATTCTCTTAAGAAATAAAGTATCGTAGCTACCGCTACACTATATATTTTTAACGTAAATCCGCCCAGTTATCTAGCTGTGGCGGTTTTTCTTTGTCTTAACTATTTTGTTTTAACAGATTTTTATTACAATTTTTGGGCACCTAACATAATGTCATACGCCTGAAGACTGTACCTTTGTAGGCTTATTATAATCTTTAAATCATAATCTAATGAAAGTAGCCGTTATAGGCGCTACCGGAATGGTAGGTCAAGTGATGCTGCAGGTACTCGCAGAACGTAATTTCCCCATAACCGAATTAATTCCAGTTGCATCGGAAAGATCAATTGGTAAAAAGGTTCGTTATAAACAGGAAGACTACACTATCATTTCGATGAAGGATGCTATTGCGGCACAACCGGATATTGCGATCTTTTCGGCAGGAGGAAGTACGTCACTGACCTATGCCCCACAGTTTGCAGCGGTAGGTACTACCGTTATTGATAACTCATCTGCCTGGAGAATGGATCCGGAAAAAAAACTTGTGGTCCCGGAGATTAATGCTACGTCATTAACAGTCGCAGACAAGATTATTGCAAACCCTAATTGTTCTACAATTCAGATGGTTTTAGCTTTGGCTCCATTGCATCGTAAATATGGTATCAAGCGTTTAGTCATATCTACCTATCAATCTATTACTGGTACAGGCGTTAAAGCAGTTAGACAATTAGAAAATGAGTATGAAGGAACTTCTGGCGAAATGGCCTATCCTTACCCCATACATCGCAATGCTATTCCTGCTTGTGATGTTTTTGAAGAAAATGGTTATACCAAAGAAGAACTGAAGCTTGTGAGAGAGACTCAAAAGATACTCGATGATCGTACTATAGCAATTACTGCAACCGCTGTTCGTATCCCTGTAGTAGGTGGACATAGTGAGTCTGTGAATATTGAATTTGCAAAAGATTTTAATCTTAATGAGGTACGTACACTACTTCAGGAAACTGACGGAGTTACTGTTCAAGATAATCCTGATACACATACGTATCCAATGCCCATATATGCCGAAGGTAAAAATGATGTTTTTGTAGGACGTATCCGAAGAGACTATTCCCAAGAACATTCTTTAAATATGTGGGTCGTTTCTGATAATCTAAGAAAAGGAGCTGCAACCAATGCCGTGCAAATTGGAGAGTTTCTTATTTCCAATAAACTAATACAACGCAGACCAACCGCATCTGTTTAAAGCAGAATCTCTTTATAAATTTCATTAAAACCTCCCTTCAAAAGGAGGTTTTTT
>CAZPTJ010000128.1:0-8956 GCA_964589085.1 uncultured Flavobacteriaceae bacterium
AATATTTTATGTAATCCCATAATATTATTTTTTTAATGTTAATGATAATAGTATAGAATTCTTACTTCTTGTGTCTTACCAATAAATCTATTAAAGTAATGGAAGCATCTTCCATATCGTTTACGATACTATCGATTTTTGCAATAATATAGTTGTAGAAGATTTGAAGAATAATCGCTACGATAAGACCAAATACTGTAGTTAAAAGTGCTACTTTAATACCTCCAGCAACAAGTGCAGGGTTCATATCTCCAGCAGCTTCAATTTTATCAAATGCTTGAATCATACCGATTACTGTACCCATAAATCCAAGCATCGGAGCCAAGGCAATAAACAATGAAATCCAAGATACGTTTTTCTCTAATTGCCCCATTTGAACACCACCATAAGAAACTACTGCTTTTTCTGCAGCTTCCGGACCTTCATTCATACGATCAAGTCCTTGGTAATAAATGGATGCAACAGGTCCTTTTGTATTTCTACAAACTTCCTTAGCTGCTTCAACACCACCACTATTTAATGCATCTTCTACATCCTGAGCCAATCGCTTTGTATTGGTCGTGGCAAGATTTAAATAGATAATACGCTCTATTGCAATGGCCAATCCTAAGATCAAACACAATAGTACAATCCCCATAAATCCAGGACCTCCTTCAATAAATCGTTTTTTTAGTTCCTGAGTAAAAGATAATTCTTCTTCAGCACCATCTTCTTGAAACACAGCACCAGAATCAGTATCGGCTACAATGTACTGCACTACTTGTACAGGAGAGATTGTTTGGATGTTATTTGCGTTTGTACTAAAAGTACCTAGTGCCATAACAGCCGCTACTACCATAATAGAGAATAATTTTTTCATTGCTCTTGTTCTTAGTTTTTAATTAGTAAAGGGATAAATATAATAATAAATTAGATTACATTTTTAAAAAATACTAGCAGAGAGGAAGGGATTCGAACCCTCGATACGCTTTTGGCGTATACACACTTTCCAGGCGTGCGCCTTCGACCACTCGGCCACCTCTCTGTATCTCCTTAGGACATAAGTATTCCGCATTAAACCTCAATATATGCTTTCGCGAAAGCATGAAATCGTTATTATTTAAAACGGGGGCGAAAAATAACAAAAAAATAACGATTAACTCAAACCTTTAACCACTAAAATTATGCCATTTCTCCACGCAGCGAAGTTTCAAAAATCGTTTTGAATGTTTTAGCATCCAAATCTTGACCCAATAAGTACATCATTTTGACAAGAGCAACCTCTGTGGTCATGTCCTTACCATTAATTAAACCAATGCTTGCGAGCGCAACACTGGTTTCATAATTACCCATCTGTACACTTCCTCCATTACATTGCGTTATATTGACAATAGGAACACCAGAGTCTATAGTTTTTCTCAATAATTCAATAAACCATGTTTCCTGAGAGGCATTTCCAGCACCAAAAGTCTCCAGAATTACTCCTTTGATACCCTTTGATTGCAACATACAACTTAAAACAGCTTCTGTGATGCCTGGAAATAATTTGATTAAAAGAATATGGGTTTCTAAATTTTTACGCACAATTAAAGAAGCAGATTCATGCGGCAATAATGCTTCCCGGTTAACAGAAAGATGAACTCCAGATTCTACCAAAGGTGGGTAATTAGGAGAGTCAAAAGCTTCAAATTGCTCTGCACTGACTTTGGTTGTTCTATTAGCTCTATATAATTTGTATTCAAAATATAAACACACCTCTCTAATGAGTGGTTTATTATTTTCTTGTAATGCTGCTATTTGTATAGCGGTAATCAAATTTTCTTTGGCATCCGTCCTTAAATCACCAATAGGCAACTGCGATCCTGTAAAAATAACTGGCTTATCCAAATGTTCCAACATAAAACTTAATGCAGAACTACTGTAACTCATGGTATCACTCCCATGGAGTACTACAAAACCATCATAGCTTGAATATCCTTCTTCAATAAAATCACATATTTGGATCCAATAATCTGGATGCATATTTGATGAATCAATAGGTTCCTCAAAAGAAACGGTATGAATCTTACAATCCAATAACTTCAATTCAGGAATACTTTGCAATAACTGATCAAAATCAAATGCCTTAAGAGTTCCCGTTTCAAAGTCTTTGATCATTCCGATTGTTCCGCCGGTATAAATGAGTAAAATCTGAGGTATCTTCATCACAAGGCTTCCTTATTAATTACAGGATTTGCATACATCAATAAAAAACTATCTACTTCCAGTTGTTGATCCAGATTTACCCGGCGACTTAATCTACGTTCAAACAAACGTTTCTCCTTATCAGTATAAAAATCACTGTATTTGTTGGACTTATGATACATATCATAAGCAACATAATTAACAGGCCATAATTTATAGTGCTCATATATATGGTGATCAATAGCCTTAGCAAAACGTTTTAATTTATCATTATCGCTTTGTTCTTCTCGATCAATTTGATCATATATCTCTTCAGGAAGTTCCTTTACAGCAATATGAATATGTTTTTTATTTCCAAGAGCACCTTTCATAATACTATTGAAATCTTCATTAATCGTTTTTATATAAGGTACGTTTGCCTGTTTTGCGACCACTTCTGGAACCTTCAAAATATCGGTAGGATCAAATTCATAAGATATGGCAACGGGTACAATATTATAATTTTTGAGAAACTCCATTAATGGTATATCCCCTTTGGCCATGGTTACCATTTTTAAAACCCCTTGCTGCGTCAAATCATTTCCGTCTTTTGTTCGCCCTTCTCGTTGTGCCATCCATATAGATCTATTCTGGACAAACAATTCTTTAATATAGGCCGATAATAATTTTGAACTCTTTAATAGCTCTCGAGGGGAGAGTCCTCGTTGCACCAGGAAATTACGATTAAGACGAGATAGCACTCGTAAGAATTCTTTTTCTACTAGATTATCTCCAATAGCCGAGGCCGTCATAATCATCCTATTGTCATACAAGGCTACATTAAGCAATGAGGTATCCAATACAATATCTCTGTGGTTTGAGATATAGAAATACGATTTGTCTTTTTCCAGAGTATCAAATCCAGAAGTTGTAAAACCATCGGAACTTTTGGCTAGCAGATTTTGTAACGATTGATAAAGAATATTTGTTTGAAAATCGTAAATCGAATCACACAAATTTAGTCGATCTCGAATCTCCTCCTTGTTTGCTCCCGGAAAAGTAAATTGAAGCAATGCCTTAAACATAGGATGACTACCATAATGTTGAAGAACAGCCTTTACCTCTGTATCGTAATACGGTCGAATAGCTTCAAAATCGAGCACTGTAGGATTGTTTAGCACAAAAAAACAAAAATTATTTAATCATAACGTTAATATACCACTAAGAATAGGCTACCTTAAAAAAACGGCATCTGCATTTTTTGATGTGATTTCACTTATTTCTTCAACAGGTCTATCATAAATAGTAGCAATCTTTTCGGCTACTAAGGTAAGGTAACTGCTTTCATTACGTTTCCCCCGAAAAGGAACCGGACTTAGATAGGGAGCATCTGTTTCCAATACAATATGTTCCAAAGCGATATTGGACAAAAACTGATCTATTTTTCCATTTTTAAAAGTAACTACACCACCTATACCTAACTTCATATTATAAGCGATAGCCTGTTGCGCTTGACCTTCAGTTCCCGTAAAGCAATGGAAAATACCAAAAAGATCATCCCCTTTTTCATCTTCCAATACTTCAAAAACTTCATCAAAGGCTTCTCTACAATGAATGACAATAGGAAGCTTATAGCGTTTTGCTAATTGTATTTGTCGCTTAAAAGCATCTTGTTGTATTTCCAGCGTACCCTTATCCCAATACAAGTCAATCCCTATTTCGCCTACAGCATAAAAAGATCGCGTTTTAAATTGTGCCTCTACATGAGCAAGTTCTTCTTCGTAATTTGCCTTAACATGGGTGGGATGCAAACCCATCATCAAAAAGATATGTTCAGGGTATCTCTTTTCTAAAGCATACATACGTTCTGTATATTCAGAATCAATGGCGGGAATAAAAAAGCGTTGCACTCCTTTATTCAAAGCACGTTTGATCATCGCCTCCTGATCATCATCAAATGCTTCACTATACAAATGAGTATGCGTATCTGTAAATTGCATCCGGCAAAAATAGGAAAGCTGGTTTTATTGGAGCATAAACACGGTTCTTTTTATTGTATTTTCGCCACAGCGAAAAAGTGAATATGGCATCTCTTCGACAATTTTTATTGGATAAAAACTACACCCGTATTCGATTATTCCCAACCACTACTAATCATCTGGAACTTAAAGCCAAAATTAATGGCATTGAAGGCTCTTTTATTCTAGATACTGGAGCCTCAAACTCCTGTATTGATTTTGAGTTTGCCTCCCTATTTAATCTAGAGGCAGAAGATAGTAAGGTATTGGCCGCGGGCGCCGGAGCGACAGATATGGTGACCAAAATCTCAAAATCCAATACCATAAAAATCAATACCTGGAAAAGAGAAGGGTTGCCTATTGTTCTTTTTGACTTAACCCATGTAAATATCGCATTAGAAAATCACCATGCAGAAAAAGTGCATGGAATTCTAGGTGCAGACATTCTCAATTCGGGTAAAGGTGTTATAGATTACCAATACAACTGTCTGTATTTAAAGAAATGACCTGTTTTTTGATCTCAAAAAAGGAAATTCAGGTAATTCTACGTGGTTTTTAATCAGTCTTTTCCTATAGTTTTACCAGTGCATAGCATGTGAAAAAGCATATGTAAATGATTTGGGGAGGTAAGGGATGCTGTCATATCATCCCTTCCTCTATCTTACAAGGCAACATGTAAGACAACACATTGAATGGGACAAAATTAAGTTGGGGAACTATAATCTTAGTTCAATGTCATTAAAAGTCGGATGGGAGCATCCGGCTTTTTCTTGTTTATAAGAATACCATTGTTGTCCGATTAAAAATTTTTCAATCTCTGTAAATTCCTGTAAATATTGATATTTGAGCCATTTTAGGAAATAACCCCTTCCCACTTTGGAAAGGAAAAATCATAATATAGCTAAATCAATGAGAGTTTGTCTATGTTCTAACAGCGAAGTGGTCTATTTTCTTTTATCGGGTACTAATGAAAGAATACCTATCTTGTCTTATTATACACCATATCATCTTTCCCCTTGATGAGACTATTTTGTTTACTTCTTATAGTAACCCATTGCTGGTCTACCTCAGCACAAGGGAAAATTTATCATGAGGTATTTGACAAACAAGATGGACTTCAGATTGAACAAATAAGCGATATTGCTCTTGATCGAGATGGTTTTCTTTGGATTTCAGGAAGTGTTAATAAAGCACGTGCAACCATAGTAACCGATCAAAATCAGGCATACTTACAACGCTTTAATGGAGTAGACTTTCAAACCATTGCCTTACCAGATGATACACTCAACGATATAACTGATATCTACCTAAGAAAGGACGATACGTTTTATTTAGTAATTAATAGGATGCTATATCTATTTGATCCTATTACTACTCGGTTTACTCCCATAAATCTTGAGTTATCAGAGCCTAATCTATCTAATATCGAAAACTATAACAACAAAACGTACATCCTCAGTAATGAAGACCTTGATATTATTGTCTATGAACTTAAAATGGATCATACCATTACCGAAGTTTTCAGATTTACCACTAACGTAAACCGGATTAAAGTAGATCACAAAACACGTTTTATTCCTTATAAAGACTACGTGGTGATAAGCGACAAAAATTTTCCCATCACCTTTGTTTCCTGGCAAGGCGACATTTTAAAAACTATAAATCCAGAAGATTTTCAGAATGACAGGGAGCGGGCGCTCCGGAAGAAATGGATAGATAACCATTTTGAAAAAGACGGACAACACTATGTGCTATTATATAATAACCCTCAATTATATCGCATTGATGAAGCCTTGATGGAGCTTGTTCCTGTCACTTCACATCCTCAGTTTTTGCCCAGTGATAATCTGGAAATTACTCAGGACATAGTAGGAAATCACCTCATCGCAACCTCATATGGAAATCAGCTTTCATTGACACAACTTGCGGAGGAAGAAGCACTACAAACGATGTATGCCGATGCAGATTTTGGCCCTGCCAGTGGTATAAGTCTCCTCTCTAATAACCTCAACAAAGAACTATGGCTAACCACTAACGGCACTTTGCATTACTATCAATTTCCAGAGCAACATATTACCAATCTTCTTCCCGACACCGAAATCAGAGCGATGACCTCCCTTTCGGCTGATGAATATTTAATCGCTACCGAGTTTGACGGTTGGTATAACTTTAATAGTAGTATAGGCAACATTAAACCCTATAATTTAACCGAAAAAGGAAAAATCTTTAAACCCCATGCCTCTCGTAATTTTTTTCAGCTAGGAAATACCATCTGGAGCAATGATACCAGTGGAGGTATTATCGCAGTAGACACGACAACGCGAGAAATACAATACTATAGACATTATCCCATACTCTGTATGGTTCAGCCTACAGATAGCACCATCGTTTATGGTACGCATAATTATAATCTAATGGAATTTAACCTGCGCTCTAGAGTACATGAGTCCCTGCTTCCTACAGATTCCCTTCGCATTTTAGATCTCGAATGGCAAGCTAAAGACCATACGATCATTGCCAGTACTAACAAAGGGCTTCTCACCTACAACCTGAATAATCGAGCCCACACCTTTTACAATGACTCCACACAACTCGATGATCCTTTCTTATTGATGGCCGATTATCATCCCGACTATGGCTACCTCTTAGGTTCCAGGAAGGGCACGCTAACTGCCTTTGATCTGGAAACTCAACAGTTCAATATCCTGTATAAAGATGACTTGCAAGCAGGAATTGCCACCGTACTGTTTGATGATCAAGAAAACTGGTGGATCAATACCTTTAATGGGATCGTGCTCTTTGATCCAGAGACACAAAACACCACACGTTTTTCGGTTAAGGATGGTCTGACCAATAATGAAGCTAATCGGTATGCAGCCTTAAAAACACCAGATGGTTTTCTGGTAGGTACCATTAAAGGACTCAATTTCTTTCAACCTGAGAACTTGCAACCCAAGGAAAACACCGCACAACTCGTTCCCTTACGCATACGTTCTTATGATCCTGATGTCAAACAGTTTACCAATATCTTGGATAGAAGTACGCTATTGCGAAATAAAGCCATTCTTCTACCCTCAGAAAACAGGGCACTTGAAGTAGATTTCTCCCTCACTCAAGTCGACATTACCCGTAACGAACGCTATCGTTACCGTTTGAATACCAGTGAATGGACCGAACTCGGTGCCGAACGTTCCCTACGCTTTCCAAATCTTGCTGCTGGCAACTATGCCTTAGAAGTAGAAGCCTTAGACTTTTCGGGAAACAAAATAGGAGAATCCCTGTTGCTTAACATTCGCTCCAAAAATTTCTTTTATAAAACGGGGTGGTTTTACTTATGCATTAGTTTGGCAAGTATTGTATTTCTGCTATGGTTGGTGCGACAACAGCAGCAGCGCAAACAATTACAAGAACAGTTCTCCCAAGACCTTATGCAATCTCAGGAAGATGAACGTGCCCGTATTGCTAAAGACTTACACGATAGCGTAGGCCAGCAACTTACCCTCATCAAACGCCAACTCCAGGAACAAGGACAAAACTCCATGAGTACGCTCACCAACAACGCTCTGGAAGAAGTACGCCAGATCTCTCGCGGACTCTATCCTGTCATCATCCAGCAGCTCGGACTTAGTGGGAGTATAGAACAACTGCTATTTGATGTTGATGAGCAGACTGACCTTTTTGTATCTGCACAAATTGATGATATCGATACCCATTTTAATAAAACCGCAGCCCTACACCTCTACCGCTTTATACAGGAAAATGTATCCAATGTCATAAAACATGCTAAAGCGAAAGCGTTAACAGTCAGCATATCCAGAACAGAAAAGCACACCACAATTGTGATAAGCGATAACGGAAAAGGCTTTGATGTTGCCGAAAAACAGAAAAACAACAGCCTTGGTTTAAAAACCCTTGAAGAACGTATCCGTATCTTAGCAGGAACGCTAGTGATAGAAAGCACCCCTAAAACTGGCACACATACCACAGCAATAATACCCCATAGTGATGCAAAGAGCTGATATACACATATTGATAGCAGACGATCACCCCTTACTATTACAAGGATTAAAAGACGCCATGATCAAACAAGGGTATACCCACGTCATAGCCGTAGAAAATGGCGCGCTAGCACTAGACTATATAAAAATGGAGCATCCCCATATTGCTATTCTCGATATCCAGATGCCATTGCTCAGCGGTTTTGAAGTCATTAAAAAAAGTCAGGAATTACAAAGCCCAACCCGTTTTATCGTCCTTACCTCCCATAAGGAGAAAGGCTTTGTGTTAAAAGCTAGAAAACTCAATATCTCCGGATATATCCTCAAAGACGAACCCTTTGCCGAAATCGATAAATGCATACAGGCAGTCGCTATAGGAAACACCTATTTTAGCACCACCTTTGATGCCGTTGTAGCAGGAGAAATCACACCCCAACTGCAAAAAATCCAACTCCTTTCCCCTTCTGAGCGTACTATTTTACGCCATATCGCACAAGGCAAGAACTCTACCCAAATCGGTGAACTCCTTACCATCTCCGTACGTACTGTGCAAAAACACCGTTCCAATATTATTGCCAAACTGGAACTACCCATAGGTATGGATTCCCTCTCCATCTGGACACAAGAACATCAGGAGTTGATCCTCTCTCTTTAGAAGAACAGAGAGAAAAGAATATAGAATAAAGCTTTTATGATTATTTTCATAATGCTCTATTCCAAGATATCATCCTGAGCCTGCCTGTACTGAGCCTGTCGAAGTATCGAAGGATGGTGATAGATAATTACGATACGCTTCGA
>CAZPTJ010000129.1:0-8877 GCA_964589085.1 uncultured Flavobacteriaceae bacterium
GTATGTAGAGAAAATGCATCTGGTACTTTATCTGAACATCGCCTCTGGGGTGAAGACAAAATGGCTGTTATCAACAACCCATCTGAATTTGGTACGCACACTGACAGACCTTTTACTGTAGGACGTAGACATAGTTCCAATAGTTTCTTTTTTGAAGGTGAGATTGTAGAAGTGATCTCCTACTCTTCCCGTATTGCAGGGACTCCTTTACGTCAAATCGAATCTTATCTGGCTTTGAAATATGGATTAACGCTGGATCAGAGTACTCCTCAAGATTACATAAATTCTAATGGGGTATCTATCTATGATGCCGGCGGGATTTTTAATGATTTTGATGTCAATATCGCCGGTATTGGACGGGATGACGCCTCAGGTTTAAACCAAAAACAGTCGAGATCTTCTTTTGAAGATGCACTAGTTACTATAGGAAACGGTAATATAGCTGACGATAACCTGAGTAATCCCAATGATTTTGATACCGATCTAAGTTCTATGGTCTGGGGGCATAATAATGAAAGTGCAACTGTTTTTGATTTATTTATTGCTTTAGACGTCACCGAAATAACATATACAGGACGAACCTGGGCACTTCAGGAAACAGGAACCGTAGGAGCGGTTTCTATTAGTGTTCCGCAATCTTTATTACCTATTAAAGATGATCAAGTCGCGGCTATCCCTGTTTTATTAATAAGTGAAGATCCAACTTTTGATGCAGACGATATCATTATAGAACTTACAGATGACGGACAGGGTAATTTTACAACTGTGGTTGATTTAGAAGATGGTTCTTATTTTACTTTTGGAATAGAAGACACTATTCTTTCCATTGATGACAATGAGATATCTCCATTTTCTGTTTACCCCAATCCAGCAACAGACTTTATAACTGTTAACTTATCTCTGGAACAAATAGAGAAGGTCGAAATCTTTGACCTTAATGGCCGATTGATTAAAACAGTAAACTCTGATTTGTCTTCTTCTCAGAATATTGACGTTAGCAATTTGCAGAGTGGTCTTTACTTCATTACCGTCAATACTCCTGATGCTTCTATTACTAAAAAATTTATTATAGATACTGATTAAAAGTACATGTTATATTATATAAGTTCATGTTTTATTGCATATAAAACAGCACTGACTCTACTATTGACTCCAAGTTTATGAAATAAATCGGCTCTTCTATTATCGATTGTTTTAGGACTTAAATTCATTTTTTCAGCAATTTCTCGATATCCCAAATCAGTACCACAGATATATTTAATCAGGTCTCTTTCTTTTTCACTAAAGTTCTGATCAGCTAATACTGGTTCAATATCAGAAGTTATGGCTTTTTCACGCATATGACGATTAACAATATCAGAATAGACAAATAATCCTTGATTAACCTGAGTAATAGCGTCTTTTAATTGTGGTGGATCCACATCTTTAAGCAGATAGCCTTTACATCCATAATGCAGCATACGTATTATCGTATCTTCATCATCTTCCATAGTCAAAGCAATTACTTTAATTTCTGGATGGTTTTTTTGAAGCCATTGCATGGTTTGCTTTCCATTCATGACCGGCATACGCACATCAAGAAGCACAACATTGGGGACCTCATTATTATTTTCTAAATAGTTAATAAGCTCCTGTCCATTACTTGCTGCATACACCACATACGTATTCTCAAAACTACTGATAAGCGTTTTTAATGCCTGCCCAAAGAGAATATGGTCGTCTACAACAGCTACTTTAATAGGATTCATAATTTTTGATTAGCTTAATATATAGCCCTAAGATACAGGCTAATAGTAGTATTTTTTATCGAAATACCAAAACAACTAGACAAATATATTTTTGCAATTCATTTAAAGATAATCATTTTTCAGCTAGCTCTAAAGCAAAAAATATAAAACCGTTAAAAAAATAAAAAAGGGTTATTTGCCCCTTTTTTCGCACGTCTTGTACTCTTAATTTAGCCCAGATTGCTAAAAATAGAGAAGAAATCGTTAGGGTAACAGCGTTTTAAACTGTTATTCTAATGAGCTATTAAGTCTCAGATGTAAACATTATACTTTCTATTTGAGCACATTAGAACATAGAACACAGAAAAAAGTATTCTATATTATTAAAATAAAACTACCGTAGGGGTTATACACTAGTAAGCTATGCAACAAAAAAAATCAATACATGCAACTGGCATGGGTTCTGCCATTATTCCAAATACCATTTTGCTAAGCAAAATGAAAATAAAGAATATGTACATGCATTTGCGTAAAATCGGAAGAGCGGAATGGAATCCTGAATTTGAATATCCTGATTTCATTCATCATTTATGGAATGAAATACTTTTAAACAAGGAATTAAAAGAGGATTCGAAAAAAATTCAGCAGACTTTAGGAAGAGGTGATGCCATTCAATTATTGAGTGATATTTATTTAGAAGAAACTCGTTCAGAAGTCTACTAACCTAAATTGCAAACAATCTCCCTGTTTACATTGTGCAATTGTGGATAATCCTTCTTCTGTAAGTTGTGCAATACGCGGATATCCTCCCGTCACCTGACAATCCGCCATCAAAATAATAAGTTTCCCTCCAGACGTTAATTGAACAGTTCCCGGAATAACCGGACCTGTTAATATGGTTTCTAATGTATTTGGAATTAATTCTTCCAATTGAATCGCCATTCTATTCCAATTTTTGGAAATCGTAAAAGTCCTATTTTCTATTTCTCTTTTTAACTTTAATGGTAATTTTTCATATTCCGGACCGAGGTAAACCTCAATCAAAAACTTTTCATCATTTTTTGGTGCTATACTCGTCGCATCCTGTTTTAACCGAGCACCCTTACCTGACATATATGTAGAATCGCCTATAGGAAGTTTCTTCCCTTTTTTGATTCCTATGGTTGATGTTACTGGAAAATATGTGCTTCTACTTCCATACACTTTTTCTGTTATAAAACCTCCTGAAATTCCTAAATACCCTCTACAGCCTTCCTGTATAGTACCAATTTCCAATACTTGTCCAGCTATAGCCTCATAAACAATTCCCATTTTTAATTGGTGTTTATCTAAGAATGCAGTTACTGCACCACCCGATATGGCAAAAAAAGTAGTTGTTTCAAAACGCAATGTTGGTCCTACCATTGTAAATTCCAGGACAGCAGCATTCATTTTATTATTTAGTATCTGATTCACCTTATAAAATGCCTTTTTGTCCATAGCTCCACTCTCTGGTATACCTAGATGAGCATACCCCCAACGACCTTTATCCTGAATACTAGAATACAGTCCCGGTTTTAATATGGTAATACTATTACTCATCTATTGTTTCTTTGCGATGTTTATAAGTGCCTTTAGCAATAGCATTTGATATTTGCTGATGTTCTTTAGTGTTTATAGTATAGAATCGAAGTTTGTCTCCTGGAAGAAAAGGTGTTGTCCATTCCTCTTGATTATTAAAAAATAATAACGGGGTATGCCCTAAAATATGCCATCCACCAGGACTCGTTTGAGGATATATCCCTGTTTGTGTACCTCCAATGGCTACACTTCCTTTAGGAACAGTTAACTCTGGAGTTGATTTACGAGGAATCTGTAATGCTGTTTTTAAACCTTCTAAATAGAGAAACCCAGGAAGAAACCCAATAAAATAGATGGTATATATGTTTGAGGTATGTAATGTAATAAGCTCTTCAATGGATATACCAAGAGTGTCTGATACTCCTTTTAAATCTTTGCCAAATGTTGATTCATAACATACCGGAATATAATGTACAACGTTTGCTCTTTTTAATTTTGGGAATTTATCATTAAGAATATTTTCTACCTCAAGTTTTAAACATTTGTAATCATCAATAGGTTGTCTAAATTTTAATAAAAGTTCGGTATAGGTATGGATAATTTCTATTGAGAATGCTACCTGTAATGCTGCTTTAGCACTTAACAGATGTTTCAAAACCTCATCAGACGGGTTTGCTTCATATTGTATCAATACCGTTGATACATTCATGCGATGTATGCTAAAAGTCATTATCACTATACATCAAAATTTTCTAACTTCAATTGACTAGTTACATATTTTAAAATAGACTCAGCATTAGGTGTATCTCCATGGATACAAAGTGTATCTGCTTCAAAGGGAATTACATTTTGGGATAAAGTTTTTAATTGGCCAGATATTATCATTTTCACCTGATCATATACAGCTTTGGGTACCGTAATCAGGGCATCGTCCAAATCACGTGAGGTTAATGTATAGGTATCCATATAACGGCGGTCTGCAAATCCTTCAATCATAGTATTCAAGGTCCCTTGAGCCATTTCAGCAATTACACTTTTATAAGGAACATAGAGCAGCAATTGATCATCTATTTCTTGGACAACTTTAATAAGCAATTGTGCATACTCAACTTCTATAGCAGCAATATTATACAAGGCTCCATGTGGCTTTATATGATACAACCTCCCCCCCATATCCTGGGTTATGGTTTTCACTTTTAATATTTGATTTCTGATACTTTCCTCTAAGATATCGAATGTTATATCCATTTTCTTACGGCCAAAATTCTCCGGATCAGGAAAGCCAGGATGTGCGCCTATTTCTAATTGATATTGCATTGCCAGTTGAATAGTTTCTTTAATCAAGGTGTCATTACCAGCATGAGCGCCACAAGCAATATTACAGGCGTTTAAATATGGCATAAGCCGGACTTCATTACCAACACCTTCAGCCATATCACAGTTTAAATGAACTTTTTTATTCATATCCAACCCATTACTAAAAAAATACTTCGCAAACCTAATACGAGTGCTACAAGCCAAATACAAACTCCTAAACTATTTTGCAATCGAGTATTGCGATAGTTTCCTAAAAGTTGTTTCTTATTGACCATCCAAAGTAAATAACCTGCAACAACAGGAAGTAATATCCCATTAGCTACCTGAGCAAATTGTATAATTTCAATAGGTTTATATCCTAATGAGGAAAATATAATCCCCAAAAGCAAAATACTTCCCCAAACAAATCTAAAACGGCCGGCCTTCATATCTCGATTCCATCCCATACAACCCTGCACAACAAAGGCCGCAGCTAGCGGAGCCGTAATTGCAGAAGTCAATCCCGCTGCAGCAAGTCCAATTCCGATAAAATAACGTGCATAATTGCCAAATACAGGTTCTAGGCTTTTGGCAAGGTCGCCTCCATTAAGAATCTGTTGATTTTCTAATGCCGCCGCGCAGACAATTATCGCCATGGAAACCAAACCTCCCAGTATAATCGCAATAATGGTGTCTCGCCTTACGTCTTTTAAAGCCGTTACAGATTTCCACTTCTCACTGACCAGAGATGCATGCAGAAATAGGTTGTACGGTACGACCGTAGTTCCCACTATAGCAACAATGGTCAATAGACTACCGTCAGGAAAACTGGGAATAAAACTTCCTTTGAATAATACTCTCAAATCTGGTTTTGTCGCAATGGCAGTAATAATAAAAGCAAGACTCATTAATACCACCAGACCAACCAGTATACGTTCCAACAACTTATAATTCCCCAGATACAAAAGTATGGCTGCTATCACGCCTATGCCTATACTCCATCCATTAATACTTAATGAGCCTATATCAAAGGTACTTTGTGCGCCAAGGGCATCTAATCCCAATATACCTCCACTAATATTTCCTGCCTCATAGGCAGCATTTCCTATAGCAATTGCACTTAGAATTAATAATAAAGCTACCCATCTCGACAACGGGTGCGTCAGTTGTTTTCTGATATTGGTAGCTAACCCTTCACCAGTAACTAGCCCCAAACGCGCCGCCATTTCCTGTAAAACAATGGTAGCTAGCACAGATAGAATCATAGCCCACATCAAGGCAAATCCAAAATTACTTCCCGCTTTGGAACAAGTAGCGACGGTGCCGGGACCTATAAATGCGGCTGCTATCAGAATCCCGGGGCCTGATGTTTTAAACCATTTTATCATTGCAATTTTAAAAGCACCATGAGTTAGATTCACGGCTCCCGAGCAAGATACAAAATAAAGGAAATCCAGTGTCCTTACTTTGAAGACTGTATTCTCTATGCTCGTTCGTTTTCAAAAGAGCAGTTTGGTTTTTAAGTAGTAATAGTCTAAATGCTAAAAATTACATCCCTCTTAAACGTACGGCTTGAATATGCATCCAATCAAAATCGCGAACTCTTCCAAGACTCACCCATCCTTCATCTTCCCATATTTTCCACCAGGTATCATAGGCAGGACGTGCAAACAGTGCCTTATCCTGATGCCATTTCAATCTGTTTTTTGCTGGAGAATAATCCAAAGCAACACCCCAGGCATGCATAGATTTTGATGTACCACCTCTTTTATTCCGATCATTAAAACAACCTCCATATTGGTCCAGGCCTAATTCCGAAATACGCTGTTGACCGTATTCCTGAAGCACACGCCTCAATACACGATCTAACGAATCTGCTACTTCTCTATGACATCTAATAACACGGACCACTTTAGCCGGTTCCCAGGAAAGCTTATGAGGATAGGCAGGAGTTATACTTACCAAATTTTGCTCACCCGTCTGACCAAAACGTTGATGAAATTCGGCACTTCCTTCCACTGGCCAACGAGAAGCGCTAGGCACAGTATGATCTCTAAAAGGATGTGGTTCTCTATTGTGCTTGATTAAAAAGATAAGGCTATCCAGAGCAACATTAGTCTGTGGTCCTATGAATCCATCCACAATACCGGGATCAATATTTCTTTCTAGGGCTTTTAATTGACCAAAGGCTGTTGCAATTCGTTTACGACCACCACCTAAAATGCCATCAGCATGTCGCGAACTCAGCTTGTTCTTATTAGTCTTTAAAAAATTTCGAATAGCTGAATCTGTATTTCGCCCTAAAATACCATCCCGCTTTGCTTCTGGCAAGTCCAATTCTTTTTGTATTAATCGAACAATGTCTCTGGATAAAGTAATCATAACTATCTGAATATTATATTTGTGATTCTTAATTGTTAACTTAAAGAGTAGTCTTTTAAAGACCAAGAGTTTCTTCTATCATATTAAATTACTGACTATTTAGTATTACAATGCATTCTCTTATACATCTGTAATCCAAAGACATCTTTATCCATTGTCTCCCCCCTCTTTACACGCTCATGGTTTTCAATAAAAGTAGCTTACTAATGGATCAAATCATAGAGTCTAACTGAGGAAAAAGTACAGTCATTTGCCCCGTTTTGACTATTTTCTTTAACACTTTCTAGGTGTATTATTTTTGAAACTACTTTACAGTTACTTGAGTGTTCTTGTTATTTTCACTTTCGCGAAAGCATAATCCTACTACGGCCTTAATGCATGTTGAAAAATGATTTATCTGATCCCGATGAATATTTAGACACTAAAAATGGGGCATATACCCCTTTGGATTGCCTTAAAATATGTGTACCTTTTTCTTTGCTAATCATAGGCACTCACTAAACCAATCTATATGGAATGTTCTAACCTGATCGAAGCGGCTGTAAAAAAAGGAGATATCAGTCAACAGTTGTTCAAAGGATCTCCAAAGAAAGAACTAGTAATCGACTTACAACGTACTCTATTTGAATTAGGGTTTCGTAAAGAACTCAAATGGGACAATTACCAGGCTGATGGAGATTATGGTAATGCTACTGCTACTGCCGTAGCGGCATTTGCGCGAAAAAATGGAAATCAAAGTACAGGAGGTAGAGTATCCAATACCTTAGCCAAATTGATCTTGCAACGCCATGATTTTCTACCTAGCATGTATATTCTTTCTGAAATTCATACCTCCGATTTACGAACTAGAAAATACATCTCTAAAGGCACCCGATTAAGTATCACGGCAGTGCAGTTATTACTCTTTGAAATGGGATATGCGGCGCAATTGAATTTTGCCAGATTTGGTGCCGATGGTCTCTATGGCAATAGTACACGAAGGGCTGTCATCAAATATGCCAAAGACAATGGTATCCCCAAAGCTGACGGGGATTTATTGACCCGACCATTGGTCAACCTGATGCTCAAAGATATTAATGCCTTTTACGGTCGAAACTGGAGTGATCTGACCAAAAAGAATATGCCAGGAGGTGGATCTCCTTTGGTCATTTATGAGGGTTCCCAGTTTATTGGAAAACCTTGTCGTGCCGATGTACAATTTGTCCCGATGCTGGAAAAAATAAATGATTATGCTACTCGTGCTAATGTTCGTGTGTATGTCACCAGTTCCTTTCGTACGACGACTAATGTCAATGGTGCGATTGTGCCTCCAGCTACTTTTTCTAATCATCTTGCAGGACATGGGATTGATATGAACCTAGCTTTTGGCAGTAATGGGTTTGCCAATTCTAAAGTACTCACCAGATATCCTAATGTTCCAGAACCCGTAGGGCGTTTTTTAAAATTTATTATCGATGATCCGGATTTGCGTTGGGGTGGAAATTTTAATACCAAAGATCCGGTACACATCGATGACTGGCTCAATAGAAATCGAACGAAATGGGCAGCACGTTATGAAGTGATGCAAAAAGCGGTACAATTAGGTGAATAGTCTAGACTGGCATTATATTAATGTCCGGCGAACCATGATTATGATTGAGCAATCTGTAAAATTTGCAGCAAATGCTTATGTATTTGAGCCTAATGTCAAAAACACTTGGGCGGCTATCAATAGTATGATTAGCAGTTTCCTAACTAATTTATGGAAACAAGGAGCATTAGCAGGATCAACCCCTGAAGAAGCTTTTGAAGTAAGTTGAATTAGGATCTACTATGTCACCTACTGATATTTTGGAAGGCATTATGCGCATAAGCGTCAAGGTATAGCTAAATTGATATAAAATGGCATATGATATTTTAAAAGAAAAAGTTG
>CAZPTJ010000130.1:0-8804 GCA_964589085.1 uncultured Flavobacteriaceae bacterium
TTTATTGCGCTTTCAGTCCTCATTGCGAAGTTCTACTGCATAATTCGGGTTAAATACATAATATTTACCTACTTTACGGGTAGAATTATCATTCATAATCAAGGCATTTTTAAAGACATAAACCCTTAAACTTTTTATTACTTTTGCACCTATGAGTTTAGTGCGTTTAAATATAAAAGGGATTTCCTACAGTCAAACACAAAATGGAGCGTATGCGCTCATTCTTAATGAAGTTGATGGTGATCGGAAATTACCCATTGTCATAGGAGCTTTTGAAGCACAGTCTATTGCTATTGCTTTAGAAAAAGAAATCAGGCCTCCACGACCACTGACTCATGATCTCTTTAAGAATTTTGCTGATCGTTTTGATATTATTATCAAGCAGGTTATTATTCACAAATTAGTAGATGGTGTTTTTTATTCCAGCATTATTTGTGAACGTGATAAAATTGAAGAAATCATCGATGCACGAACCAGTGATGCTATTTCTTTAGCATTACGTTTTCAGGCACCTATATTTACGTACAAAAATATCTTAGACAAAGCAGGAATCTTTTTAAAAGGTTCAGCAAATCCCGAAAAAATAACAGCCGAAGATGAGGCGTTAATGGATGAAATTTTACTTGATGACGAATCTCCATCCAGAGATAATGATCTTAAAAAATTATCCCTTCAGGAATTACACGCTGCTTTAGAACAGGCTGTTACTAATGAAGATTATGAGCAGGCGGCCTTGCTCAGAGATGAAATTTCAAAACGTAACTAGTCGTTTTTTATGACCACGTTCCTTAACGTTATCAATCTTCAGGAAATTCCCAATCAAATAGCTATAGATCCGGAACAGGGTTTAGGGTTTTCTATGACAAGTATTGGTCGAGGTATCCTAGGAATGCTTTTCTTAATAGGCATTTGTTATATATTAAGTAGTAATAAAAAGAAGATTGACTGGAGGCTTGTAATAACTGGTCTTGGACTTCAACTTACCTTTGCACTTCTGGTATTAAAAGTAGATGTTGTTGCGCAGAGTTTTGATTGGATTTCCCAGAAGGTTGTTGAGTTTCTCAATGTTAGTGAACAAGGGGCACTCTTTGTTTTTGGCGAATTAATTAATCCATCGAATAGCCTAGGATACATTTTTGCGTTTAAAGTACTGCCCACTATTGTCTTCTTTTCTGCTTTTACCTCCTTACTCTATTATTTAGGAATATTACAAGTCATTGTAAAAGCCTTTGCTTGGGTCATGAGCAAAACTATGCGATTATCGGGTGCGGAGAGTCTTGCCGCAGCGGCTAATATCTTTATCGGTCAAACCGAAGCTCCTCTGGTTGTTAAACCTTATTTGGAAAAGATGACCAAGTCCGAAATCCTTACGTTAATGGTAGGTGGAATGGCTACTATCGCGGGTGGTGTACTGGCTGCTTATATTGCGTTTTTAGGAGGTGATAGTGATGCACAAAAAATAATTTTTACAAAACATTTACTTACGGCTTCTATAATGTCAGCTCCTGCGGCCATTTTGATTGCCAAAATGTTATATCCCGAAACCGAAAAAGTTAATCGTAAGCTAGATATTTCTAAAGAAAAAGTAGGAAGTAATATTCTGGATGCTATTTCCCGAGGAACAACGGAAGGCGTTAAGCTCGCCGTAAACGTGGGCGCTATGCTATTAGTTTTTACAGCATTGATGGCAGTCTTGAATTGGTTTTTGGGTGACATGATTGGGGAATCTACGGGATTGAATGGTATTGTAGAACGTTTTTCTGATGGGCGATATGATCGATTTTCTATGGAATATATTCTTGGGAACTTATTTGCTCCTGTGGCCTGGATCATTGGTGTTGCGTCCGAAGACATTGTTGTTGTAGGTCAACTCTTAGGAGAAAAAACGATATTGAATGAGTTTTATGCTTACGGTTCTTTAAGCGAATTAAAACGAACGGGGACATTGTCAAATTATCGTTCTGTGGTTATTGTAACCTATGCCCTTTGTGGTTTTGCAAATTTTGCATCCATAGGTATTCAAATTGGAGGTATAAGTGTACTTGCTCCTGGACAACGTAATGTCTTAGCCAAATTTGGAATCAAAGCATTGATAGGAGGTACGGTTGCTGCATTACTAACAGCTACCATCGCTGGGATGTTGATTGGGTAATTATTCCCGCTCCACAATTTTCTTAAACTGATATAATAAGCGATCCAATAGTCTTAAATCTTCTAGTATGATATCTCCACTTCCCTGCATTTCTTGTTTAAAGGCAATCTCTTTGTCATAAGAAGTAATGAGAGTGGATGGTAATAGCACATCGATCAAATAATTTCCTTCTTCATCAGGAAGTTGAGATATAAGATGTACTTTTCCTTGAAGTACCCCATATTCTGTGTTGGGGTAGTTTTCTAATTTGATATTAACTTCTTGTCCAATTTTAATTTTTCCAGAATTTCGCGCAGGCGCTTTTAATTTTGCAATATAATTGGAACTCTCACTCGGTATTACGGTAAAAACGAGATCTGATGCATTTACCGTTTGGTTTTCTGCCCAATATTTAAGAAAAGAAACTTTTCCCTTAACATCAGCTTTTAATACATATTGCATTTCCCAATCTTCAATACTTTTTTTGAGTTGATTAAATGATTGTATAACCGCTTTAAACTCTATTTTACTTTGTCGTGTTTGATCAATTTCTATACCTCTTGAAGCACTTCTTGTACTGCTTATACTTTCTTTTAATTGTGAAATACTAATCTTTAAATTTTCCAAACTTTGTTCCGCCTGAAGAAAAGCTAGTCTCTCTCTTTCATAGTCTGCTTTGGCAAAACTTCCCTTTTTATAAAGCCTTTCATAATTCTCCATTGTCTCTTTGGCTATTTTATATTTCAACTCTTCACTTTTTAACTGCCCTTCCGTGCTTTGCAATCTATTTTTAAGTTGAGATGATGTATACTGGCTAGCTTGTGCTTGATTCTCAAAGGGCTGGAGTTTCTTGTTTAATCTATAGATATCATAGTTATTCTCAAAAAGAGCAAATTGTGATTCAATATCTCCTAAAAATAATATGGGTATATCTGGAAAAACAAAAGATTTATTTCTAATGTTGATGGTATCTAAAATTTTCTTTAAGAATAAAATATCACTGTAATCTCCACTATGCTCTAAAATAGCCAAGGGTTGATCTTCCTCAACTTCATCGCCATCCTCTACAAGAACCGCTTCTATATCTGCTGTAATTCTGGCATATTCTTTTTGGGGAGGTATCTCTGTAGTTACCACAGCACTGGAACTAATAATATCCGGATACTTAATAAACCAGGCAAGTACCAGAATCATTACAATAAGCGTAAAAAACAACAGACTTCCCCAGCGTATCATCCAGTGAGGAACCCGGGTTAAAATATCCTGAACCTCCTCACTTCTTAATTCAATATCTTCTAATTGATTGGGCATAATGGTATACTCCTTATTTATCTATTAACTTCCTAATTCCAGTTGATTCTTAACTAGGTGGAAGTAACTTCCTTTTAATGCTACAAGTTCTTTATGAGTTCCTTTTTCAATAATTTTCCCATCATCCAGTACCACAATCTGATGTGCATTTTTTACGGTACTTAATCGATGTGCAATGACCACTGCGGTCCTGTTTTCAAAAAACACATTAAGCTTTTCCATGATGACCTTTTCATTATTGGCATCCAGTGCACTCGTTGCTTCATCAAAAAAGAGATAATCTGGATTTTTATATACGGCTCTGGCAATAAACAATCGTTGTTTTTGTCCGGTACTCAAACCTACACCTTCCATTCCTATTTTTGTATTATAGGATAAGGGCAACGATTCTATAAAGTCTTTTATATTGGCCACATCAACCGCATGTTCCAGTTTCTTTTTATCCACAAAATCTTCGCCTACGGCAATATTATTGGCAATGGAATCATTAAAAATATAACCTTCCTGCATAACAGCTCCACATACATCTCGCCAGGCGCGTTGAGATACATTTTTTAAATCTGAACTGCCTATTTTCATAATACCATCACTAGGTTCATAGAACTTAAGTAACAGTTTCATTAATGTGGTCTTTCCACTACCACTCACACCTACAATTGCAGTAGTTTTATTTGCTGGAATCTCCAGATCCAGGTCTTTTAACACGGGCTGATCTGAACCTATATATCTAAATGATAAATTTTCAATTTTAAATCCAACATTTTTAGGCAAATCATATAATCGCTGACTATCTGGTGATTCTTCATCTTCCTTTGCATGTATTTCTCCCAAACGATCTAAGGAAATTCGAGCATCCTGCAATTCCCTAATAAAATTAATGAGTTGGGATATAGGAGAATTTAATTGCCCTACAATAGAAGTGATGGCCAACATTTCCCCCAGAGTAATCGCACCATCAATAACCAGTTTTGCTGAAAAGACGGTAATCAATATATTTTTAAATTCATTAATAAAGCCCGATCCTACACTCTGATATTGTTCCAGACTTAATCCTTCAATAGAAACATTAAAGAGTCTCGCCTGGACATATTCCCAACCCCAGCGCTTTTGTTTTTCTGCATTATGTAGTTTAATTTCCTGCATCCCATTGATCAACTCAATAACCTTACTTTGTTCCTCACTCATTTGCGAGAATCTTTTGTAATCCAGATCTCTTCGCTTCTTGAGAAAAATAGCAATCCATATAAAATACAGGATACTACCGATCATAAAAATGATGAAAATAGGAAGACTAAAATAGGCGAGTACTGCTCCAAAAATCACTAGATTAAACATAGAAAACAGCACATTGAGTGATGAGGTCGTAAGTATACGTTCAATACGCTTATGATCATTTAAACGTTGTAAAATATCACCCGTCATGCGCACATCAAAAAAGGCGATGGGTAATTTCATTAATTTGATTAAAAAATCAGAGACTAGGGATATATTAATACGCGTACTTAAATGGAGTAATATCCAGCTACGTATCACCTCAACCGCAGTTCTTCCTATAAAAAGGGATAATTGGGCAATAAGAATAAGATAAACAAAGCTAATATCACTATTTTCAATACCAACATCAACAACACTTTTAGTAAGGAAGGGGGAGATGAGTTGTAATAAACTTCCCGCCAGTAAACCGATAATAAGTTGTACCAGAAATTTCTTATATCGCAATACGTATTTTGCAATAAAAGAAAAATTTAACCGTACTTCCTTATCCTCATAATCTTCTTCATAAAATCGTGGTGTAGCCTCAAGTAATAATGCAATTCCTTCTTCAGTCTCTTCATTACTATTTTTACCAATCCAGAGTTTTAAAAATTCATCTTCATCATATTTTAATAATCCATGAGCTGGATCAGAAACATAATATTTCCCTCTTTTAATTCCATATAAAACGACATAATGATTCTTGTTCCAATGCAGTATACAAGGTAGAGGGGCTTCTTTTAGTTTGGCTAAACTTAATTTGACCCCTAAGGAACGAAATCCCAAATTTTCTGCAGCTTCACTTATTCCCAGCAAACTACTTCCAGAACGTGTAGTTTCACTCATATCCCGTAATACTTGTATCGGGATTACTTTTTTATAATGTTTGGCAATAATCTTAATGCAGGTAGGACCACAATCCTTCATGTCTGCCTGCTTATAAAATGGAAATTTTTTCAAAGTATTTTATAGAATTAAATTATTGCTTTTTAAATTTTCGAATACCCCATTGTATCCTATAATAACGATAAAGCAGTTGATAAATAGTCATTTCATGCAGTCTGTTTTTTGACCTGAATATTCTATTCATCAACATATGAATATAACTATACAACAAATCATCAAGTGCATTTTTATGAAGCCTCTTACGCAACGAATTGACTTGTGTCAATGTCTTTATTCTTTTCACTTCTAAAATATCAATAATTACTTTATAATCAGGAATATCTTCCGTTTCAAACGTTAAAAATTCCTCAATTTTAGTCTGATGCTGTTTAAACTTCTTGTCTAATTGCTTTTTCAGAAACTTATTCATTCCAAATTCTCTTCCGAAGCTTGTTTTTAAATGATCAAGTAACTGTAGTTTTTCATCGGCATTATATTCAAAATCATCCAATAGTTTATCTAGAGCCTTCATTGCAAATAACCATCGTACTTCTTCTCCTGCTTCTCCTTCAATGATACTTAAAAGATTAACAATCATTTCGCTTTCGCGAAAAAAAAGTTGCTCACTTACCTCTATTGTTTCTTCACCATAACGTTCTATTTCTCGTTGATAGGTATCTAGTTGCACCTTCCATACCAAATCACTGTCTATATAGGGTTTCAAAAGCGTATTAACTCCATTGATAATAGCTCCTATATCCTGTGTACTTTGATAGTGAAATCTTACCCGAAGATGTTGTTTGGGGTCAGCATATCGAATAAAAAACCATTGATCAATATGGTCATCTTTCAGCAATCTTTCGGCCGCAACCTTAACAACCTCCGTAAGGATTTGATCTGCCGTTTTACTCCCGGTATATATTTTATAATACAACCAGGAATCTCCAGGAATATAAGCACGCTGCACTTTACTCATCACCTTCTGCTTTTTTCAAACGTTCTTCATTATAGAAAGAAAGGATCAATTGATTGGTATATGCTCCCTGATCGCCATTAACCATAGCCTCAGTACTATGTAAAAACTCAATCAGTTGGAAATTTGATCTTTTTTTAATGGTACTTAACAGCATTTTTACCGAAGTGCTATTTTTCATGTTTACCAATAACTCATTATCTCCATCCTTTAATAACACAAATTGTGGCAAATTTCGCTTTAAGCAAAACGCATTAACCATTTCCTCAAAGTCTTCCTTTTTCTCATTTTGAATCAGCGTGATTACTTCATTTTTTTTAATATTCCAGGTTTTAGGAAAAAGGATCATATCATGATATTCTACTCTCGGAATAAAATCATAATTCCGTTCATATCCTCCCCAGTTAAAGCCTAAACCACTGCGTTTACCTTCCGTTTGCATATTGGCCAAAAATTGATAAATAGGTAACGCATTACTAGAATAATTATGTGCATTGGTCAAATGTGGAACAACTTCTTTATTGTGTTTTTTAGACCTCAGTTTTACACTTCTTCGTTGTACACTTATAAAAAGGTCATCTATCAGAATTTGATTTTCTACCGGAAGAACAGACTTGGCCAGATACGGGATCTCATAGTTTCTAAAAGCCGGCCGCATCAAAATATTTCCTACTCTGGATTCTGGCAAATGCACAATTTCTGCCAGAATTTTGTTTTTATTGATTTTGGTTTCAACGGCTATGATTTCATTTACATAGTGTTCCAACGCCGCCTCACCATGGCAAAAACGTCCTAATAAGTTAGCCGCACTAGATCCTCCAACACTGCCTATGATTATTTTCTCTTTATCTTCTTCCTTGACAATTTCAATCATGGTCGACATGGTATCTGGAAGATCATCCCATTGCTCCTCAAACCCCATGACATCAGCATCATTTAATACGATAATTTCTTCCTGTTTTCCGATCGCCTGAATCAGTTTTTTTTGAAGCATCATTTGTGGGCGGGTAAGTTGTACCGTAGTCCCCGAGTTATTATTACGTGCCCCGACGACAAGATCATCAATTAACGGACTCACATCTCCAGAATCCTGATTTTGAACAAAGCCTATTCCTAGTTCTACATCTAAAGCCTTAGCCAAAGGCACTTCACGGCTTTCATACCGTTCTGAAAATGCAGCTCCAAACTGAGAGATGAAAGTTTCTTTAGGGACGACAGAAAGTTTGTTGAAAAGTCGAAGTACTTTCTTAACCTTTCCAACAACTTGTTGATTCAATGTATTATTGACCGATGACAGTGACATATCTGTCTGAAAAAGGTACTTTAATTCAAATCCCGTTTTTAAAGGTTTAAGCATTTCACTTAAATCTATATAATCCTGAGCGGTATTTCCTATGTTATCATCCAAAGCTTGAAGCTTTTGTTGTACTTGCTTCAATATCTCAACAATGGTTGAAACCCCTTGTAGCTTTTCCAGCACTTTAAGCATTTGATCCATGAATTCCGGGCCAGAAACCGATGGTTCTAATTCACTAATGAGCAATTGACTATCTACCAGCTCTTCAATAAATCCAGAAGCAGCTGAATAGGTGATATCATCATCTACTAATAATCCAGCCAGTTCACTTAACAAAGCACCATCTTGTGCTTTATTTAAAATAAGCTCCAAGTATTCTGAAAAACTAACGCCTACGATGTGATGCGTACGCCGACTATTCTCATAGACATACTCCACATATCGCAACTGGTCACCTGCTCTATATATACTAGAATTCGGATAAAAATGTAATTGTTCCCGTATTTGCTCCTCTTTAATTAAATCCTGAGATAAGGCGACCAGATAATTCATATCTAATCGCGTATGTCTGTGGTGTTGACTGTTAGAAAACAATTGAACGGTTGTCTCCTTGTCAAATGTTCCTATAGCAGTCCCGGCGAACAATCCAAATGGCGTACATCGTGAAGACATTCTACTGATATACTTAAGTATGGTATGGCAAATGCGTTCTTTGTCTTCCTGATGTTTAATCTCATCATTCATCCATTTTTGGAATTCTTTATATAGGGAGGGCGAAGCGAGGAATAGTGCTTCTTTTATAATAGCCGACTGGCAAACTTCTTTTAAATCACTTTCAGAAATCGACTTGTTTTCCGTAAGTCCATAAAAAAAAGAAAGCGGGAACAAAGGTGCCCGTAATACGTATTTTGAAAAATGTTGATACTGCATTTAATAAAAGAAAACGAATAAGT
>CAZPTJ010000131.1:0-8785 GCA_964589085.1 uncultured Flavobacteriaceae bacterium
ATTCAGCTTTTTATTCAAAATAGGAGTGTTATTTTATATTGATTTAGCTATAAATACAGAAGTATCTCTAAAATCACCAAAAGTATATGCTTCATTGAATACGGAAACTTTTTGTTGTAACTCGAGGAAAAGTGCCTGTCCTTCCAAAGTAAGATCTACATCATCGTAATAAGGCTGTTGTGTGTGAAGAGTAAAAGGAAGAAAAAGTACAAGAAGTAAAACTCTATTTATAGAATAATTTTTAGTAGAACTAAAAAAGTAAGACCTATTTAAATAACCTCTTAATTACGATTACAAAATTATTGAATTTTAAGACAATATGATATACGAAATAGTTATAAAAAAAACCGACTTAAAAAGTCGGTCATAATTTTATATATCTTGTATATACTTATAAAGATCTCATATATTCCGAGAGAGCAATAGCTTGTTCTTTAGAGAGTTTTTGATCAAGCATGCGTACATTATTAAAAGCGGCAAGCAATGCTTTAGCATCAGGGTCTTCGTTAAGCATTTGATCAGGATTGAGTAATAGGTTCATAACCCAGGTTGGATTACGACGATCATAAGTACCCTTTATAGCAGGTCCTATCAGTTTTTTAGTAGCCATATGGCAAGCAGTACATTTTGCCTTAAAAATAGCTTCTCCTTCTTTTACTAGTTCCTGATTAATATTAGGTTCGAATGCAAAATCTTTAATAGGCCCTATACCTTGATTATCGCTTATTTTTATTTGCTTCTTTTCATTTTTAGTGCCAATCTTTATATCGTTTTTGCCTTCTTTCTTTTCATCTCCGCCACCACAGGATAATAAAAAACAAGAGAGGCATACTACGGTAATGTATTTAATAAAATTCATAGTTGTTTTTTCGTTGTAAACAAAAATACAGGTATTTTCCAATGATTCTACATTTAAAAAATACGAAAACGTTTTCTTGTTAAGAATTTAATCAGATATATTGGTGCGGAGGATTATGATTCCGGATTACGGTTAAGTTGGGCCATATAAAATCCGTCATAACCGTCTTTATGAGGACTACGATACACCTCTTTGACTAATGTAAATGACTTACCAGCTTCAGTATCCAGAAAGCGAAGAATCTGGTCCTTATTTTCCTGAGGTAATATAGAGCAGGTGGCATAGACCATTTTACCTTCTGGTTTTAACATTTTACTGTACTGTTCCAAAAGCATTTGTTGAGTTTGGGTGACTTGGGCTATAAAATCAGGTTGTAATTTCCATTTAATATCCGGATTACGACGTATGGTACCCAAACCAGTACAGGGTGCATCTATTAACAGGCGATCTGCTTTTTTATGTAATCGCTTAATGTCTTTGGAAGAAGAAATGACCCGGGCCTCGAGATTATGGACTCCAGCACGTCGCGCACGTCTTTTTAGTTCTTGTAACTTACCGGAATAAATATCCATGGCGATGAGCTGGCCTTTATTTTCCATAAGCGCAGCAAGATGTAAACTTTTTCCTCCAGCACCGGCGCAGGCATCTACCACACGCATACCAGGTTGTACATCGAGTAATGGAGCTACGAGCTGAGAAGCCGCATCCTGAACTTCAAAAAAGCCTTCCTTAAACGCGGTGGTAATAAATACGTTTTGTCGTTCTACAAGCTGCAATGCACTCGGATACTCCTTAAGGATCATCGTATCTACATCTTCACGGGCCAATACATTACGCAACTCTTTAACTCCTATTTTTAACGCATTAGTTCGCAATACTACGGGTGCTATTTTATTAAGCGCAGCTAACTCTTTGCCCCAAGTACTTCCCAATGTGTTTTGTCCTAATTCATCTAACCAATCTGGAATAGACTCTTTATATTTTCTAATTTTTGAAAGCTCATCAAAACGACCTTTAATACGGCGTGTAGGAGTAGCCTCCAGTTGTTTCCAATCGGGAAGGTTTATACCCTTTAAAGTTGCCCAAACGGTAAATAATCGAAAGAGGTTTGCTCGATCAAAAGGCTGTCGTACTTCAGCTATTTCGGCATATAATCGTTTCCATCGTACAATATCGTAAACGGTTTCAGCAATAAAGCTTCGGTCTCTGGATCCCCAACGTTTATCACGTTTAAGAACTTCTTTTAATACCTTGTCGGCTTGCTTATTTTCATTAAAAATAAGATGCAGTGCATCGACGGCTGCAAAAACTAAGTTTCGGTGTAAACGCATGGATTTAGTTATGCCACAAATGTATTGTTTTGGTCGTAGATAATGGTATTTTTGATAAAAACTTGAAGATGCGTTATTTTGTTTTAGGACTTGCTTTTTTGATTTTCGCTTGCGCGAAAGAAAAATCAGTATCACCAGCACATAATTTCACAGAGGTAATCGTGACACCCATTATAGAAGATAGTATAAGTATACGAGCAGTGAGCGTAGACGAAAACGAAGTAATATACGCTGGAAGTAATGGGAAACATGGCTATATTGAATTACCGCAATTACCAAAAGAACAATCGGAAGGATCTTCATTGATTTCTTCTATGCATGTCGAAAAAGGAGAAATAACTCTTGGAGATAAGAAAATTGCCTTTAGATCCATTGCGCAAACGGCTGACTTCTTTTTTGTGTTGAGTATAGAAAACCCAGCATTATTGTATAAAATTAAGAAGGAAACACAAGAAGTGTCTTTGGTGTATACAGAAAATAATGAAGCAGTTTTTTATGATGCTATGACATTTTGGAATGATCAAGAAGGAATTGCGATGGGGGATCCTACTGAAGATTGTCTTTCTATAATTATAACTAGAGATGGAGGAGATCATTGGGAAAAAATGCCTTGTGAAAATCTACCGAAAGTAAAAGAAGGGGAGACTGCTTTTGCTGCTAGTGACACTAATATTAAAACTATAGAGAATCATACGTGGATTGTTTCGGGAGGAAAAGCCTCTCGAGTATTTTATTCGGCGGACAAAGGAAGAACATGGTCAGTGACGGATACTCCGATACTTCAGGGTGAGGAAACTCAAGGTGCATATACCATGGATTTCTATGATACTACTAAAGGGATTATCTATGGAGGAGATTATACTGAACCTGAGCTTAATGATGCTAATATTGCCAGAACAACTGATGGTGGAAAAACCTGGGATATAATAGCTTCTGGATCGAATCAGGGATATAAAAGTTGTGTGCAATATGTGCCTGGGAGTGGAGGAGAAGAATTAATTGCTTTAGGGTTTACAGGGATTTCGTATTCTAAAGATGCTGGTGATTCCTGGATAAAATTATCTGAGGATTCCTTATTGACTTTTAGATTTTTAAATGATACCGTGGCTTATGCTGGAGGTCGTGATCGCCTAGTAAGACTTACTTTTAGGTAATTTATTGCCGCTGTCTTTCCTGTCGCCGTTTCCTTAGTTTTTCAAAAATGCTGCGTTTAAAATCTTCCTCGGCTTTAATAAGAATTAAAATCTTTTTTGCGGGAATTACACCTTTAAGATTGGCGATTAGGTCTTCACGTGCCTTGGTCTTATTATTTTGAATCATCACATGACGATTTAATACGGTTTGTGCGTCTTGTTCAGAAATTGTTTCAAATTGTTGCTTTAAACTTCTAAGCATTTTACGTTCTTCTTTATGCAAGGCATCAACACGATCACTGTATTCATTATAAACTGGCCAAAACTGCTGTGCTTCCTGAGGAGTGAGGCTTAGACTCTTGGTTAAGAAAGCTATTCTCAAAGATTTAATTTGTTCTTCTCTAGGGTTTTGAGCACCTAAAATGATCGTAAATACAAGGGCTGCTATGGTAAAGTGGGTTTTCATTTTTAGTTTTTTGAGATTATGATTTCATTTATTCTAAATAGAAATCATAGGCATCTGTTGTATTATTTAGATAATCAATATACATATCGTCATCAAAAAGTTCTGTAGATAAGTCTTCTAATTCTTCATCTTCCAAAAGTTCTGCAATGTCATAAGCAGATTCGTCCAGAAGATAGTTTTCCATTTCGGCATCAGTGATAACAATAGGATCTAATCCACCACCAATAGGCATTATCATAACTATTAAAAGAACAATCGCAGCAACACTTGTCGCAGCCCATATCCATTTGTTATTAAATAACGAAATAACCTTTACGGGTTTTGTTATCGGAGCAGTATAGGGTTCAGGATTTTTGAGAAAATAATCTTCCGGTACTTTGAATCCTGTTTCTTTTGAACCTTCCAATAATTGATCTAATTTGATCTCGATATCAATACGCTCCTTAAAGGAGTTAAAATATCCTTTTGGAACAGAAAAACGATTGGTATTTGGTATTTTATTACTCATTATATAGTATAGACTCTAATTATGAATCGGAGTTTAATCATCAGTTAAATACGCTGTTATTTTTTTTACAGCAATATGATAGGAGCTTTTTAAAGCGCCTACAGAGGTTCCTAAAATAGTACTCATATCTTCATATTTCAGATCTTCAAAATATTTCATTTGAAAAACCTGTTGTTGTTTCATGGGAAGCATACTTATTGCTTTTTGTAATTTAAGTTGAATTTCACTTCCTTCAAAATAAACATCACTTTCTAGATTATCTACTAGTTGTGTTTGTAACTCTTCACTGGAAATCTGCAAGTGCTTTGCTCTTTTATTAAGAAAAGTAATGCTTTCGTTAGTGGCTATTTTATACAACCAGGTATATAGTTTACTATCACCTTTAAAACCTTGAATACTCCGATATACCTTGATGAATACGTTTTGTAAAATATCATCGGCATCCTCATGATTCTTTACCATATTCCTAATATGCCAGTATAAACGCTCCTGATACAACTCTACTAAATTAGAAAATGCAATCTCATTTGTCTCAGACTTAAGATCGTTTATGAGTTCATTTTCTGTAATTGAAGTAGCATTCACAGTCATTAGACTAAAAATAATGGAAAAAGTTTAAGGGAGGATAAAACTTTTTTAATTGCGGTTCAATTATTGATTTCCAGTGTATTAAATTACATATATTATCTTAAAACATCGACGAAATACACTTTTATATAGGTAAAATACTCAAAATCCTTGCATGATTAAAAACATTGTCTTATGTTTACACCATCAATGCAACAATAGCCCCCAAATCATAGTTGATTGATAATCTAAAAATCGTGACCCCTAACGCGATCGCTGAAAAAAACCTACTTAACTAAAAAATGGAATCCCTAAAAAGATTCCATTTTTTTATGGTGTTACTTCATAGTCTTATGTTGTTTAATCGATGGATTGCATAGCAACGAGATTGCTATAGACTCCTTTTTTATCTAGAAGTTCCTGATGTTTTCCTTGTTCTATAATTTGCCCTTTTTGCATAACAACTATGAGATCTGCATTCTGAATAGTAGATAAACGGTGTGCAATAACAATAGAGGTACGATTACGCATCATATTCTCCAGTGCATCCTGAACAATACGTTCACTTTCTGTATCCAGTGCAGAAGTCGCCTCATCTAGGATCATTATAGGAGGATTCTTTAAAACAGCCCTTGCAATGGATAAACGTTGTTTCTGACCACCGCTCAATTTTCCTCCGCTATCACCTATTCCTGTATCTAATCCTTGTGGTAATTCCTGTACAAATTCCCAGGCATTGGCAATTTTAAGAGCCTCAATGATTTCCTCATCGGTTGCCTCACTTTTCCCTAGTTTGATATTGTTGCGTATAGAATCATTAAAAAGGATAGCATCTTGTGTGACAAGTCCCATAAGATCACGTAAAGATTTCTTTTTAATTTTTTTAATGTTCACACCATCCAAAAGGATATCCCCGTTAGGAACATCGTAAAATCGGGTTATAAGATTTGCAATAGTACTTTTACCGGAACCCGATTGCCCAACAAGAGCTACCGTTTGTCCTTTGTTAATTCCCAGTGATAGATTATTTAGAACAGTGTTTTCTTCATAGGCAAAGGATACATTATGAAAACGTATAGTTTTGGAGAAATTATCAACAGTTATAGCGTCAGGTGCATCTGTAATTTGCGGTTCAGTTTCTAATATTTCAAGAATACGTGCAGCGGCGGCATTTCCTTTTTTTACAGAATAGCTTGCTTTAGAAATTGCCTTAGCAGGAGTAAGGATGTTATAGGCTAAACCCATATAGGCGATAAATTGAGCAGCATCTAAGCCATCACCAGAAAGTGCCAATTTACCTCCATACCACATAAGTATTGCGATAACGCAAATCCCTAAAAATTCACTTACTGGTGATGCCAGATTTTTCTTATTTAATAGTTTGTTGGAGTAGTGGTAAAAACGATCTGTAGATTCAGAAAATTTGGCATGTGTCTTTTCTTCAGCATTAAAGCCTTTGATGATTTTAAGACTACCTAATGTTTCTTCGATAAGTGATAAAAAGAATCCTTGTTCTTTTTGTACCCGATCTGATTTTCGCTTTAAGCTTTTTCCTATCCGCGAAATAATGAGGCCTGAAATGGGAATAAAAATAAAAACAAATAGTGTAAGCTGAGGACTAAGAAAGAACATGCTAGCAATGGTAAAGACAATCATAAGTGGTTCTCGGACGATAAGCTCCAGTATCGATAAAAAAGAATGTTGCACTTCCAGAACATCGGAGGTAATTCGGGCGATGGTATCTCCTTTTCTCTTTTCCGAAAAATAGCTCAGTTCTAGATTCAATATCCTGTCATACATTGCATTACGTATGTCTTTAAGTATGCCGTTACGTAAGAAGGTAATAAAATACATGGCGAGATAGCCTGAAATGTTTTTTAGAAAAAAGATGGTGATTACTATGGCTACCATTATTCCTAAGACATGAACTTCTCCGTATTCTTCAACTTTTGTAGTAATGAAGAAATTGAGGTTGTCTTCCAAATATTGTTTTAAACTAGATGTTTCTGCATAAATAGGTTTATTCGTAATGCGTTCACCTTTCTCCATGAGTACTGTTAACATGGGAATAAGAGAAATAAAAGAAAGCGTCCCAAAAAGGGCATAAAGGATATTGAATAAGATATTTAGAAAACCATATCGTTTATACGGCTTGGCAAAACGAATTATTTTTTTAAAGTATTCCATAAAAGGGATGCCCTACGGGCACAGGGTTTACACACCTAAAGCACTTTTTATGCCAGCAATGCGCTCATCCAATTGAGCGGAAATTTTGTCATAAGCTTCTACATTTTCCAGATCTGTATTAACGCTAATATAGAACTTTATCTTAGGTTCTGTGCCACTTGGACGTGCAGCAATCTTACTTCCGTCTTCCAGATAATAGATAAGTACGTTGGATTTAGGAATAGTAATAGACTCTTTAGTGTGTGTTTTTAAATCTAGAGCTTCAGAGCTTTGATAATCTTCAACACGTACTACTTGGATACCATTAATTTCCTGTAGGGGTTGTAATCTCATATCGCTCATCATTTGCTTAATTTCAGCGGCTCCTGATTGTCCTTTTTTGACCAGAGAGATGAGTGTTTCTTTATAAAAACCGTGTTGTACATAGAGATCTTTTAAGCGTTCAAAAAGCGTTTGACCATTTGCTTTTGCAGCTGCGGCCACAGTACACGCCAATAGGGTAGCGGTTACTGCATCTTTGTCTCTGACGAAATCACCAACCATATAACCAAAACTCTCTTCACCGCCACCAATAAAGTGCTGATCGGGATGATCCACAATCATTTTTGCAATCCACTTGAATCCTGTTAATGCTGTTTTGCATTCTACGCCATAAGATGCAGTAAGTTCATTCATCATGGGTGTAGATACAATGGTAGACCCTACAAATTCGTTACCTTTGAATCCGCTTTCGCGAAAGCGTTCTAACAGGGCATCCGTCATGAGAATCATGGTTTGATTGCCATTGAGAATCTCCAACTTTCCTTGAGCATTACGAACCGCAATCCCTAAGCGATCACAGTCAGGATCAGTACCAATAACAATATCGGCATCTGTTGCTTCACCCATTTCTAATGCCATTTTAAGTGCTTCGGGCTCTTCCGGATTAGGGGATTTTACTGTTGGGAAATTCCCATCAGGCACGGCTTGTTCTTCAACTATAGATAAGTTGGTAAAACCTGCCTGACGCAGTGTGTCAGGAACTAAGGTGATAGAAGTTCCATGTAAGGCGGTAAAAATGATTTTTAAAGAACTCTTAATTGATCCTGATAACTCAAAGTCAACATTTGCTACACTAGCATCAATAAATGCTTTATCCACTTCTTTATCAATAGAGAGGATTAATTCATTACGAGCTTCAAAATTTACATCTGAAAATAAAAGGCTTTCTATCTCTGCTATTATTTCTGCATCCTGTGGAGGGACTAATTGTCCACCATCTTCCCAATATACTTTATATCCATTATATTCCGGAGGATTATGACTGGCTGTTAGTACAATGCCGCATTTGCAATCTAGATGTCGTACCGCAAAACTTAATTCTGGAGTAGGGCGCAAATCTGAAAAAAGATATACTTTAATGCCATTTGCCGAAAATACATTAGCTACGACATTTGCCAGTTCTTTGCTATTATTCCTACAATCATAGGCTATAGCAACTGCAATATTTTGTCCTTTAAACTGCCTTTTCAGATAATTAGATAGACCTTGCGTATTCTTGCCAAGGGTGTACTGATTAATTCTATTCGTACCAACTCCCATAATCCCTCGCATACCTCCAGTTCCAAATTCAAGATTTTTATAAAAACTTTCGCTAAGCTCTTCAGGATTGTAGGCAATAAGTTCCTTTATATGCTGTTGTGTTGTTAAATCAAAAGTGTCTGTTAACCATTGATTTGCTTTTTCTAATATATG
>CAZPTJ010000132.1:0-8773 GCA_964589085.1 uncultured Flavobacteriaceae bacterium
TTATTTAAATCAAGGGGCTACTCAAAATTATGCTTTCGCGAAAGCAGACGAAGAAATACTTTCAGTTCAGACCTATAATGCCATGGGGGTAGATATTGCCGATATAAATAATGATGCATTGCCTGATATTATGGTCGTTGATATGTTACCTGACGATTATGAACGTCAAAAAAAGATGTTGGGATTCAATAATTACAATAAGTATTTATTGTCGCAGCGTAATCAATACACTCCACAATATGTGCGGAATACATTGCAAATGCATAACGGTCTTTTAAATAATCAACTTATCCCCACATCTGAAGTAAGTCATCAAGCGGGTATCTCAAAAACAGATTGGAGTTGGGCTCCTCTCATCGCAGATTTTGATGCTGATGGTCATAAAGACATCTACATTACAAACGGCTATGTAAAAGACATTACAGATTTAGACTTCATCAATTACTCTGGGCAAAACAATATCTTCGGATCTCCTCAGGCAAAACAGGAAAAGCTCAAGGAATTTGTTGACGAATTGCCTGGTATCTTTTTACCTAACGTCTTCTATAAAAACAATGGCGATGTTTCTTTCAATGATTATTCAGGCATCTGGATGACCAAAAAAAAATCTTTTTCAAATGGCGCAGCATATGCCGATTTGGATAAAGATGGGGACTTGGATCTTATTGTAAATAACATTAACAACGAAGCATTTATTCTTAAAAATCATTCAGATACCAAAAACAATTCATATGTACAATTGAAACTCAAAAGCCATTCAAAGAATAAAAATGCGCTAGGATCTAAAGTTATCTTATGGCAGGAGAACATCCCGCAAGTTCAATATCAAACTACAGTAAGAGGATATTTATCTTCTGTTGAACCTCTTCTTCATTTCGGAGTTAAAAAAGAAGTCCCTATCGACTCTTTACAAATCATTTGGCAGGATGGAACCTCACAAACATTAAAACAAATAAAAAGGGATACTACTTATGTCATTACTCATAATAGCATCAATTTTGAACCTAGGGCATCAAAGTTTCCTCCTTTATTCAAAGAAGACACACTCACTGTGCATTATAAACATCAAAAAATGCCTGGTAATGACTTTACCATACAACCTTTAATCCCTCATCAATTTAATGCATCAGGTCCCATTATGATAGCGTCAAATATAGATTCAAAATTGGGTGAAGAACTTTTTATCGGTGGCAATACCCAGATTCCAAGTCAATTATTTTCAGAAACTAAAAATGGGAATTATGTAGTATCTCAATCCTTTGATAATCCATCAGCAGTTACTGCAGCAGTATTTATTGACATAGATAATGACCAGGATAAGGACCTGTACATAGGCTATGGTGGCACTGGTACCGAACCACTTCAAGACATTATTTATGTAAATGATCACGGCATCTTTACAAAAGACACAACTATATTACCAGATTTTAATATCAATACTTCCCAAGTTGATGCTTACGACTATGATCAAGATGGTGATACAGACTTATTTGTTGCAGCTGGTGTACTTGGAGGTTCATACCCTTTAGGGCAAGAATCTTACTTATTAGAAAACGACAAGGGAGTTTTTAAAATAGCAACCACCCTTAGCACCCAAGGATTTTTAAAAGATTGTCTATGGACTGACTTGACAGGAGACCATAAAAAAGAGCTCATCGTTATAGGAGAATGGACTTCCGTTAAAGCGTATAAAGTAGACAAAGGAAGCTTAATCCCTTTAGATCTAGAATTTAAAAACACACTGGGACAATCTATTATCACTCAAGGCTGGTGGAATACCATTGCATCAGCAGATATTGACAACGACGGAGATCAGGATCTTTTACTTGGAAATCAAGGCACCAATGGATTTATAAAACCCGTTTTTCAACGCCCTGTTTATGTGTATACAAAAGATTTTGATCAAAATAAAAGTGTTGACCCCGTTCTTGGGCAGTATTTCCTATATGGAAAAGACACTATTTTAAAACCAGTGCACACCAGAGATGACATTGTACAGCAAATACCTATTCTAAAAAAACGATTCAATACATATAGTGATTTTGCAAAGACCGATTATCAAACACTTCTCAACATTAAAAATATAGAGGAAGAGACATTACAAGCTACCATATTTCATTCAGTATATGTAGAAAATCTTGGAGAAGGAAATTTCGTCATACATGAGTTACCGTCTTTTTGCCAACGTGCTCCTATTAACGATTTCTTGATCGAAGATGTTGACGAAGACGGCTATCAAGACGTTATTGCAGTAGGCAATGATTACACGGCAGAAGCAAACTATGGCATTCAAACCGCCTTACCTGGCATCTATTTGAAAGGAGAGCCACATGGTTTCCAACTTATTAAAAACGAAAAAAGCGGTTTTGTGATTCCAAAACAGTCCAATAATATCATTACACTAAAAAATAGCAACAATAAAAAATTTATTATTGCTTCACAACACAACGAAAATATCAAGGTATTTTCAACCCAAAGTCCAATGAATGAAAATTAAGAATCCTATACATAAAATAGCTAAAGGAGAAATATCAAAACACCAGTTTGATATCATTAAAGCGTCGTCATCATTTGATGTTACAATTTCATTACACTCTACGAACGATACTGTAAATGTATATACTTTTAATTTTAGTTCTGCTCAGGATTTTGAACCCGTGCCCGTCACCATAAAATGGAAAATTCCTGCCCTAAATGTCAAAGGTTTCTGGAAACCTACTTCAGATTATGCCAAGCGCGTGATGTACGACTGGGAGCTCAATCATCTAACTTCCAGCATATCTGTAGACGCCCCCGTAGTTTCTATTTTTGGTCAGAACGATGACAACATCTTAACGTTCTCCTGTTCTGACGCTATTAATACAACTGTATTAAATGCACTTTATCGGGAAGAGGATAATAATATCTATTGCCATATTACTTTTTTCCCCGAACGTCATCATAAAATCTCATCGTATACAGCACAATTACGTATTGACCAAACGCCTATTCACTTTTCCAGAGTATTAAATCAGGTAAGTCTGTGGTGGGGAAGTTTTGAAAATTTACAACCCACACACACTCCTGCTCTGGCTCAAAAGCCAGTTTATTCTACCTGGTATCAATTTCATCAAAACCTGGACGCGGCTTCATTAATAAAAGAGTGTTCGATAGCCAAATCCCTAGGTTATGATTTAATCATCCTGGATGATGGTTGGCAGACCCATGACAACAATAGGGGTTACGATTATACAGGTGATTGGTGTCCTAAACGTATTCCAGACATGGCATCTTTTGTAAAACAAATTCACAATACAGGAATGAAAATTGCGCTGTGGTATTCCGTTCCTTTTTGTGGTAAAAAAAGTAAAGCCTATGTGCGATTTAAAGGGAAGTTTCTTACGGAAAATCACAGATGGGCTCCTGTCTTTGACCCAAGATATCCTGAAGTACGTTCCTACTTAATTAATCTCTATAGTACAGCCTTGGAACAATGGAATCTTGATGGGTTTAAGTTAGATTTTATCGATGAGTTCAAAAATTATCCTGAAGTCGTCCTAACTAAAGAAAATGGGCGAGATTTTGCCTCAGTAAATGAAGCTGTAGACCAACTGCTATCTGATATAAAAAGAACATTACACCTCATCAAAAAGGATGTTGTCATCGAATTCAGACAAAAATATACGGGTCCCGCAATGCGTAAATATGGCAATATGTTTAGAGCTTTTGATTGTCCAGGCGATCCTACACTCAACCGTATACGTATTGCAGATATCAAGATGCTTTGTAATACAACTGCCGTTCACGCAGATATGTTAACCTACCACACCGATGAACGTCTTGAGAATAAGGCCTTGCAGTTCACTAACACTCTTTTCGGAGTTCCTCAAGTATCCGTATTGCTTCAAGAAGCAACAGAGGACGAACTTAAAATGATTGCTTTCTATACAAAATATTGGAATGAACATTCAGAAATTCTCCTAAAAGGAACCTTTACCCCTATTAAGCCTCTAGCTAATTATCCCGTTTGTAAAATCAAATATCAGAATCACATAATAATTGGTATTTTCGATAATTGTATATTTGATCTAAACGAGGCTACTACATATCTCCATATTGTCAATAGTCAATTGGAAGAATTTGTTGTTGTAAATGCGTTATTAGATTTTGGAATGTATAAGGCTTCTGTTTTTAATTGTCTTGGAAACTTGGTACATTCTTTTGAATTACTAATTAAACCAGGTTTATCAATGATAAACGTACCTCCTTGCGGTATTGTTACACTTGAAAAAGCCAAATAACCTCTAGCATATGGGAATCATTTCATTTATCGGATTTACACTTTTAGTAGCGGGTTATGCCTGGTGGAAAACAAGAGGAACAGATGAAAAATCTGCAGATGGTTTTTATTTAGGTGGAAGAAGCTTAGGAGCACTGACCATAGCAGGATCTCTTTTACTCACCAATTTATCTGCTGAACAAATTGTAGGTCTTAATGGACAAGCGTTTACGGAAGGAATTCTTGTAATGGCCTGGGAAACACTTGCGGCTATAGCAATGGTAATAACTGCAGTTTGGTTTCTTCCTAAGTATATGAAAGGTGGCATTACAACCATTCCAGAGTTTATAGAAAAACGTTTTGATGAAAACACAAAAGCTATTCTTTCTGTGTTATTTTTAATTGCTTTTGCCATTGTTTTGTTACCTACGATTCTGTATTCTGGATCACTGGCCTTTAGTACCATGTTTGATTTACCATCCTTATTAGGTTGGTCTGAGTCAGCTGTGATTTGGTTATGTGTATGGAGTATTGGATTGATAGGGATTATATATGCAATTTTTGGTGGACTTAAAGCCGTAGCAGTATCAGATCTTATAAACGCCATAGGATTATTAGTAGGCGGTTTATTAATCCCGTATTTTGGTTTAAAGCTTATTGGAGATGGAAGTATGATGGATGGAATTAACACGCTATGGACGGACAATCAAGATAAGTTTAATGTAAAAGGAGATGTTACTTCTTCTATCCCCGTGGGAACAATTTTTACAGGAATGATGATTGCTCAAATGTATTATTGGGGTACCAATCAGTCCATACTACAACGTGTTTTTGGCGCAAAAAGCTTAAAGGAAGGACAAAAAGGGATGATGCTGGCAGCCTTTGTAAAATTCCTTATTCCTATAATTGTTGTGCTTCCAGGAATCATTGCTTGGCATGTATTTAGTGGAAATTTAGATGCAGCAGATCAAGCTTATCCAGAACTAGTACGTAAAGTATTACCTCCCGCTTTACTTGGTTTTTTTGCTGCTGTTCTTTTTGGAGCGGTATTAAGTTCATTTAATAGCCTATTAAATAGTAGCGCTACACTCTTTGGGTTTGACCTCTATAAAAAGTTTTTCAAACAAGATGCTAGTGAGCATCAAACTGTAAAAGCTGGAAAGTTATTTGGGCTTGTTGTCGCTATGATTTCCATGACTATTGCGCCATTTATCGCAAATGCCCCAGAAGGATTGTTCTCATATATCCAGCAGGCTTTAGGAAGTTTAAGTGTACCTATACTGGCAGTGGTTGTCATTGGAATTTTGACAAAGAAAGTTCCTGCGCTTGGAGCAAAAATAGTCTTAATCGGAGGTGTTTTGATGTATTTAATAAGCTTACTTATTCTAGGCCCATATTTTACAGAGACGGCCTTGACCGAAGCTGCTGTAAATGGTATTACAGATCCTGATCAATTGGCAGTTATTAAAGCAGAAGCATATCCACATTTCTTACATATTATGGGTATTTTATTCGCAATCAACATCATAATTATGCTCATTATAGGAATGCTTAAACCAAAAACTGAGGTGTATGTACCTAAAATTACCGAAGTTATTGATACGACCCCTTGGAAATATGCTTGGTTAATTGGAGGGTTGATCACATTATTGGTATTAAGCACCTATTTAATATTTTAATTTTCGCCTTAGCGAAAATGTAAAAGCAAAACTCGGTAGTTGATTAAGCCATAAAATTAAAAAATCATCGTTAATACAGTTGTAAATAAGAAATGAGTGTAAATATATTTAATTTACATCCCAACCAAAATAATTTAAATACATGAAAGTACTCGTTACTGGAGGACTGGGCTATATAGGCTCACATACTGTTGTTGAACTTCAAAATAATGGACACGAAGTTTTTATTATTGATAATTGTTCTAATTCTTCTAAGGAAGTATTGAGTGGCATTACCGCTATTACAGGTGTTACTCCCATATTTGAAGAATTTGACTTACGTGAAAAATCAAAAGTTCAAGAATTTTTCAAACGTTATCCAGATATTGAAGGACTTATCCATTTTGCAGCTTCCAAGGCCGTAGGTGAAAGTGTGGAAAACCCACTACTCTATTACGAAAACAACTTGGGAACACTAGTCTATCTTTTACAGGAATTACAACAAAAAGAACGAGCCAATTTTATTTTCAGCTCTTCCTGCACAGTTTATGGACAGGCAGATTCCTTACCTATTACTGAGGATGCTTCCGTAAAACCAGCAATGTCTCCATATGGAAATACTAAACAAATTGGGGAAGAAATTATACGAGATACTTGCCATGTCAGCCCACAATTGCAGGCGATATCTTTACGCTATTTTAATCCTATTGGAGCACATCCTTCTACAGAAATAGGGGAACTTCCATTAGGAGTGCCACAAAATTTAGTTCCATTCATTACACAAACGGCTATTGGTTTAAGGGATCAACTCTCTGTTTTCGGCGACACCTATGACACCCCTGATGGTACTGCCATACGTGATTATATTCACGTAGTTGATCTTGCCAAAGCTCATGTTGTAGCTTTAGAACGTCTATTAAATGGGGGAAATACGTCCAACTATGAGGTTTTTAATGTAGGTACGGGGCAGGGTAGTTCTGTTCTTGAAGTTATCAAAAGCTTTGAAAAAGTAGCACAACAACAACTTAACTATAAAATCGTCGATAAACGTCTTGGAGATATTACTGCGGCTTATGCAGACACCACAAAAGCAAAAGAGGTCCTAAATTGGAATGCCCAAAGTACACTTGACGATGCTCTTGCCTCTGCCTGGCAATGGGAACAAAAAGTGCGTAAATAAGTCCTAAATTTAAAAGAGTCGTTACTAAATAACGACTCTTTTAATAGTGGGTCATACTGGGTTCGAACCAGTGACCTCCGCCATGTCAAGGCGACACTCTAAACCAACTGAGCTAATGACCCAAAACGAGGCAAATATATGCATTATACCTTGTAATGTATACGTATTTGACAGATCTCATTCTGGAGATTAACATTTCTATTTTAAAAAAGCAGCTTTTTTTCGTACCTTTAATTAAACATAATGTTCTTCAAGCATTTAGTTATCTCTTGTCTCACTTAAACACTAAAGCTATGAAAACCCAAATATCGTATTCGAAAAAAATTATATATGCATTTTTCTTTTTATGTGTGACCACTTTAATCGCTCAAGAAAATAAAGAAATCAATGGATCAATTTCTGATAGTAAAACGGCAAAAAAATTAGCACTAGTCAGTATTCAAGTTGAAAACTCTAATATTGGAACGGTATCCAATTTGGAAGGGGAATTTATACTCAAAATCCCAGACACTTATGCAAATAACAATGTCATTATTTCATTGATAGGCTATGATGATCAAATTATTCCTATTGCCGATTTAAGTAAGGCCATAAATAAAATAGCCTTGGTTCCGTCATCCATTAATCTTAGTGAAGTACAAATTACGTCATTTAAAAATGCTGAAGATCTTGTTAGAGCCGTTTTTGATAAGAAACAGGAAAATTACTCCAACGAACGCACTATTATGACTTCCTTTTATAGGGAAACCATTAAAAAACGCAAGAAAAATGTATCCCTTTCTGAAGCCGTTGTCAGTTTGTATAAGCAACCTTATGGTAAATCTCAACGTGATTTTATGAAACTATTGCGATCCCGTAAAAGCACCGATTACACAAAACTGGATACTATTGCATTAAAATTACAAGGAGGCCCTTATAATACCCTCTACATAGATGTGATGAAGTACCCTGAGTATATTTTTGTGCCAGAATCTTTAAACAATTATGATTTTAGCTTTGGAAGACCAACAGAAATTAATGGCGATGGCGTATATACCGTAAACTTCAAGCAAAAGGATTTTATTAGTGATCCTTTATACTATGGCACTTTGTATATAAGCAGTAGTTCTTTTGCACTTGTACGTGCTCAATACAACCTTAATGTCTCCGACAAAGTTGAAGCGAGTAAACTGTTTGTTAGAAAAAAACCAGCTGATGTTAACGTGCAGCCTGAGGTCATTAATTATCAGGTTGACTATAGAAACAAGGGGAATAAATGGTATTATGGATACGGAAAGGCTTCGCTAACCTTCAGGGTAAAAAAGCGTCGCAAGTTATTTAGTTCTATATATAACTTGACGTGTGAAATGGCAGTAACTGACTGGAAAGAAAGTTCTTCCCAAGAAGAGTGGTCTAAAGCAGGTAATATCCGTAAATCTATTATCCTTACCGATGAAGCTTCCGGTTTTTCTGATCCAGAATTCTGGGGAGATTATAATGTTATTGAACCTGAAAAATCAATAGAATCTGCGATACGCAAGATTAAAAAGAAACTCGATAAAATCAGTGAGTCTTCTGGCAAAGCCACCTATGGCTCTCGACCATAACAGACTCCTATTTTAAGAACTCTTTAAAAATAAAAAAGCTTCCTAAAAAGGAAGCTTTTTCTGTGGGCGCGAAGGGATTCGAACCCCTGAC
>CAZPTJ010000133.1:0-8750 GCA_964589085.1 uncultured Flavobacteriaceae bacterium
TGTAGCCTAATAATGCACCTGCGACTACCACCAAGAAATAAATAAATGCAATCATCACTAATGTGTTTTTTTATATAAGTATACATCTAAGACTTGATACGTTGCCAAAAGGAGCGTTAATGCCAAACTAAATTACTGTTAATGAAAAGTAGCCGACCAAAAAAACAACTCTCGTATTGATGAGATTGGTACAATCATACTCTTTTCGCAGTCTGTCCTCCCTTTAAAACCGAAGAGTTCACTTCCCCTCTCTTTGAAGAGAGGGCTATGGGTGAGTGGCCCCCCAGCACTCAGTTGATCACTCACTCAACAATTCGCTATCTTGCCACTCACATCTCAGCCATGATCAAATATCTACCACTTATCTGGATACTCCTGTTAGGCCTAATAACCACCAAATTGGCTGAGCCAATGTCCGTACAACCAGCCGATCACGAAGGGTTCTCCGCTATAAGAGCTATGGATCACATCAATGTCATGGCTAAAGAGATCCACCATATGGGCACTCAAGAAAATCGCAGTGTCAAAAACTATATCCTCGATGAATTTGAAAAACTCGATATACCCACAGAAATATTTGTAGGTCATGCCAAGCACAGCTGGAGCTCAGGATATATAAGAGTGGGGCGCACAGAAAACATCATCGCCACAATCAAAGGAACAACAGCCGGTAAAGCAGTGATGGTAGTGGGCCATTATGATAGCGTGTTGGGGTCTCCCGGAGCAGCGGATGATATCCATTCTGTAGCATGTATGATCGAAATCGCCAAGACACTGAGGAAAGAAGAACATGATAATGATATCATTTTCTTGATTACTGACGGAGAAGAGAGAGGGCTGTTTGGTGCTAAGGCATTCGTAGAGCAGAGAGATGTCTCTCACATTGGTGTGCTCTTAACTATGAAGCCCGAGGCAACAGTGGCGCCAGCATCTCATTCGAGTGGTCCGAAGGTAACGCCTGGTTAGTGAGCCAGCTTAAGAAAGCCGCTACCAAGCCTGTTGCTAACTCCATGTCGTTTGAGATTTATAAAAACTTGCCCAACGATACAGACTTCAGCTTCTTTAAGGAGGCTGGCATCAATGGGATCAACCACGCCTTTATAGATGGCTTCAGCTATTACCACAATCCTGCAGATACACCAGAAAATATCGACCAACGAAGTGTTCAACATACGGGGACTAATATGCTTGACCTCACCAGACACTTCGCCAATACCGATCTATCTAATACTCTGTCTTATAATGCCAGTTTCTTCAATTTTCTTGGATTTTTAATTGTATATCCTTCTTCATGGGACCTTATACTACTCATAGCAACATTAGCATTCGTCGCATTTCTGTTATTTAGGTCTTTTCAAAAAAATATAATAAGTGCAAAATCATTTGGCCTATCTTTTTTACTGATTGTACTCAGTGTCATTCTATCTGCCGCGCTAAGTTTTGGTTTAGGAAAACTTTTATTCTCCATCTATCCACAGTACGAATCCTTCTACGCTGGGCAGTTTTATAATCACAAATGGTACCTCGTCACCTGCATCGGCATCACTATTGTGACGACCACTCTACTTCTCAGCAGGCCCGTCCTCAAGTCCAGCGCTAATAGCTTTAGGGCCGCCATGCTTCTATTCTTAGGAGCCCTATGCGTTACATTTTATATCTTCATCCCAACAGCCGCTTATTTTTTAATTTATCCAACTATAGCCCTGTTGCTTTACTACTATTGTATCACTAGTCAATCGGATGATAATAAGACTTGGCTCAGTTATGTAAGTCCCTATGTGGCCAGCGTAGTGCCTTTGGTCATGTGGTTACCAGTCATCACATTGTTCTTCCTGGCGTTCAGTTTAGTTGGATTACCAATGCCAACCATCCATGTCGCTATTATCACGTTATCCATCATGATATTATTCACAGAGCTATGGATTGATTCTATTATGATGAACTATATAGGGCTTGCCATGATTGTAATCAGTCTGATCGGAGGGCATCTCAATTCTACGCCAACTGCAGAGAAGCCACTTCCTTCAAATCTGTTTTATAACTATAACAGTATCACTGATGAAGCACACTTGGCAAGCTCAGACAAGCATATCAATATTGGCAATGAGATCTACTTGGACAGTGCAGACAGAAGTCAACTTCAAGTCCCACACAGAAGGACGTATTGGAATGTAGCCACTGATATCAAACCCAGTGTTGCCATGCCACAGGTTGAAATTGATACCCTCCAATCAGATATTGCTCGTATCATCAATTCCGACGAAGTCTTCAACACCAGATTGCACATTGCCAAACCGTCTAATGTCACTGCTCTATATATCAATGGTAAGGAGATCTACTCTGATCGAGCTACTGATGAATCAATGATCGTTGAAGCCTATGCCATGATCGCAGATACGATGACCATCAGAATTGAAAAACGCGATCCAAACATCGATCAAGTGATCAGCATTAATAGCCAATATCATAAGCTTCCTTTTATAGACAAGCTACCAGACAATGCGCTGAGGACAGATGGATATACAGGGGTGACCTATGAGATCAGGATGTAGAAAGGTTATGAAAACAATAATTCTATACAGCTCATATAATAGTTTCAACCGACAATAGTAGATATGCTTCAACTATATCTTTAATCGCTCTGGTAGCCCTAAAATTATAGGTTGATATTAAATCTTTGCTATAGTTAGCTAAGGGCGACTATACAATTACCGTTATGTACTCTTAACAATACAAGCTTACACTTATATCTCCCTTTACACTAGGTGAAATGCATAGGTGGGAGTACGCATATTGCTATTCTTAATAGTATATTTAATTGTAAGAGATCAAACATCAATGTCGACAACATATCCATTAATTATTCGAAAATAAACGATTAACTTCCGTTTATAAACGGATAATATGTTACACACATAAGGATATAAACGCAATGGTTGTGTTTATACAGATGTTATGTGCAACAAGGTTTTAATAAATGAGCAGAAGAATAAAATATAAAGATCTAAAGACTGGGAAGTACAACCTAAAACAGTTAAGAAGTTTCTTAATTGAAAATATGCACTATGAAGAGTTCTTATATGAATCTAAGAAAGAAATTGTTTCTGCTGCATTGCGATACTTTAACTTTAGTATTCGTTCAGATTCAAAAGAAGATATAGAAAAGTACTGTATTAAAGTACTTGAATGTATAAAGGATGAATTACTATACATAGATATCTATAAAAAACCAATACATAAATTTTTTAGTATTGTGCTATTCCTTCATTGCAAACCGATCAAATATAAATGTGAAATTGAATCACAGGTAAAAAGCGATTTATGGAAAATTGAACAATTATTAAAAAGATATAGAGAACACGATTTCATCATTGAATTCGAAAATAACCCCTTTACTCCCAGAAACCATTTGCAGAAAACTGAGATTACTTTTTTTCAAAGAGCAATTAAGAAGTATCAAGAAATATCAGACTATCTAATCAAAGATTTAGACATAAGAGCAATCAATAAAGCTTTAGATAGAAGACCTGAAGATATTGAACCAATGTTTCAAGACTTAATTGAAAGAAAAGATATTCCATACTATGAACTTATTTACAAAAAGGATTTCATTTATGATATTGATTTCGAAAAATTAGACTCAAAGAAAATTAATCTTCTAAAAAACAAGTGGTACTGGTTAGACTATTCTGTGAGTTACAAATACGACAAAAAGACGCTTAATAAAATCATAAATAAAGTAAACTCAAAAAAACTAATCAAAGAACTTTCGAAAACAGTAAACTCGATTCCAACTTTAAATGAACGAAGACCAGTCTTCAAAGAATTGAAATCACTTTTTGAGTCAAAGAAATACTATGGATTTTATGCATTGGCAATACCACAAATTGAAGGCTTGTTCGCAGATATGATTAAACTATTAGAACCAAATTCTAACAAACTATCAAAATCTTTAGTAGAGAAAATAAATCACATTAGCAATTTTTACGAAAGCTCAGATTTTTACTTTGATTATTACATGTACTTCTTGCCATTTCAAAGAAATAAGTTTTCTCATGCAGGAAAGGACGTAAACATAAAAGGGAAGTCAAATCAGATTCTTTTTGATTTACTTCATATTGTTATTATATACAGCCAATTAGACTCACCTATTAATAAGTTAAATAATATAATAAACAAAGAAGCGATACATTTCAGTCACATAGGTGATTACTCTAATTTTCTTATTCAACATTCAAAGTCTAAAAAATTAGCAGGATTCAATAGTATTAAGAAGAAAACTGATAAATTCTCAAAAATGATTTTTGCAAACGGCAGTAGAATTCAAGGATTCTTACAATTGCTGTTTAATGATTTTGAAAGTTCTTATTCCAAGTTTAATAAATACTTACAAGATTTTTCTGATAACCCAGAAAAGGTTGATATTGAAAACCAACAAATGAAAGATATTGTCAAAAATATTGAATACTTCCAAAAAGAACTATCAGACAAGTCGTCCTTACTGTTTGGCGAAGATTTTAAAGTATTAGCAGACACAATAACTCTTGTAAACATTTATCCAAAAGCGATGAAAGGGATTAATAAATCAATAGAGGACGAAATAAAAAGTTTCAAAGCATCTAACAAACTTAAAGTGGCTATAATCCACTATTTAAACTCGAAGTTAAACATTGATATCCCAGATTATTTCAGTTTAAAAAAGAACGAATTGCAGCACATAACATTAGATATGACGTAAGACTTCCTTTGGTCGTCCTCCGCATATCATCATCCGTTATAACCAATTAGTAATTAGAAAATTGAATCAATGAGAGTAAGCATATTCCTATTAGTAATATTTGTCATTATTATGTCTTGTTCAAACTCAGACATAGCAACTCTGCCGATAATTGGAAATTATGAAATTATTGAAAACGATACAATATTTCCTAAAATATCAGAATTCAATTTCCTTAATCAGGATAGTATTCTAGTGAGTAATAAGACATTGTCAAAACATATTTATATAGCTGATTTTTTCTATTCATATTGCCCAACAATATGTCCCAAGGTAAAAAGTCAAATGATTAGAACCCACGATAAATTTGAAAAAGAAGACGATCTTAAAATAATTTCATTTGCTTTAGATCCAAAACGAGACAACGTAGAACACTTAAAATCGTACTCTCAAAATTTAGGAATTGATAATAACAAATGGTACTTTCTAACTGGAAACAAAGACAAAATATGGAGTTTGGCTGAAGACTTTTTAATATCTGTACGTGAAGACCCAGACGAACCAGGTGGAATTAATCACTCAGGAAAAATTATACTGATTGATAAAAATGGACATATACGTGGATTTGCGACTGGAACAGATGAAAAGGATGTGAATAAACTTATGAGTAACATAAAGTCATTATTAAAAGAGCACAAAAAATAATTGGCTATAACATAAAGCGAACAATACGGCATGAGTAGCATGCCGATATTGGAAATTGTTGTACAATTCCGTTGCCGAGCGTTTACCCCTTATAGGGATATATAATATAATTTGGATATTGGGCAAGAAAACGCTCAATTAATCTCATAATATCTCATAGGCTTTCAATATTTAATTTTGCGCATGTCAGAAATGATGTTTGCATTATGTCTAATAACCTTTAAATTTAGCATTCTATTAATTACTTGCAAAACCTATCTAAGGTTACTATAGGTTTTGTTCATCAATAGATAAGAAGTAATAGCTCCTTCGTCGCTTCTACTCTTATCACCGATCCGTTATCTATAAGCAAAACAAACTAAAATGAAAAATCAAGAAACTTTAGACTCATTTAAAGTCCAAGAAGAAATGATAATGGCTGGTTTTGGCCCTCGATGGGGAGCGTTATTAGTAGATGCAAATATTCTTCTAATAGTTATTATGTTATTCTTCAGATCTGTAATACCTATGCTAAGAAGTGGGAATTTTGAAGCTTCAGAATTGAGTGATTCATTTATACTTGGAGGTGTCCTTATGTATTTCCTCGGATTACCCTTAATAGGAATTCTTTACCAATCAATTTTTGAATGTTCCAAATTTCAAGGAACACCGGGAAAAATAGCTGTAAAAATTAAAGTAGTGAATAAGTACGGCGACCGAGTATCTTTCCTTCAAGCATTTGGCAGGAATTTAGGTAAAATTCTATCAGGATTGATCCTTTATATAGGATTTTTTATGGCAATATGGACTGACAAAAAACAAACTTTACATGATCAAATGGCTAATACATATGTAGTGTTGAAAAGATAGCCTATAGATAACATAAAGCGAACAATACGGCATGAGTAGCATGCCGATATTGGACGTTGTCGTACAATTCCATTGCCGAGCTGCGCCTCCTTACAGACACAATATATAATTGAATGTTGGGTAATAAAACGTTCAACTAATCCCCTAATATCCTATAGGTTTCAATATTTAATTTTGCGCATGTCAGAAATGATGTTTGCATTATATCTGATAAGCTTTAAATTGAGCATTCTATTAATTACTTACAAATCCTATCTAAGGTTACCGAAGGTTTTGTTCAACATGGGATTATCACATCATCCAGACACCTACGGATCTGGACGCTGGATATCCCCGATCCGTTAGCTTTCATCATGAAGAAGAAAAGCATTGACGGAAATGAAAATAGAGGGAACTAAGTTCAATAATAGACAATTATAAATGAATATAGAATTAGAAACTAAAATAATCCAAAAGGCAGACTTTCCAGAGTATTTAAGTTGGTTTAAAGATTCCGATATAAATAAGCAACTCGGACCATTAAAAAAAGATGATGAATGGTTCACATATGTATTAAACGAACAAAAAGGATTAACTGAATATGCTGGGTGTACCTATAGTGTATTCCAAAATAAAAAACTTGTGTCTGTATTTGGTATTGCTTTTCCTGACAAAGAAGAACCAACATATACAATTACAAGTATAGCTGTTAAGCCATTTCTTAGAAGTAAAGGAATTGGAAAGAGGATACTGAAAAAAGTAATGGAATTGCATCCACTTAAAAAAGGAGAATATTGGCAAGCATTTGTAAGCGTAACAAACCCTAAAGCAGAATTATTTTTTGAAAATAATGGATGGCGATGTGTATCCAAATCTCCAGAAAAAAATGATATGTATATATATGAATATAAGACTAATTTAGCAAATCTAAATACAGCATAAACTAGTGGTATGTTCAATAAAAGGGATAGGCTGGATGATGTAAATAGGTTATATCAAAATGAAAGGTGGAAGACGAAAAGCTAACATAAAGCGAACAATACGGCGTGAGTAGCATGCCGATATTGGACGTTGTTGTACAATTCCGTTGCCGAGCGTTTACCCCTTATAGAGATGCAAAATATAATTTGGATATTGGAGAAGAAAACATTCAATTAATCCCTTAATATCTTATAGGGTTTCAATATTTAATTTTGCGCATGTCAGAAATGATGTTTGCATTATATCTGATAAGCTTTAAATTTAGCATTCTATTAATTACTTGCAAAACCTATCTAAGGTTACCGTAGGTTTTGTTCAACACTATATATGACGGAATATTCCCTGCGGTCATACTCTGGATATAATCATGCGTTTCCAGCAATTATGAACAACCAATGAAAAAATGAAATATCCATTAATAATTACCATATTGTTTTTAACCGTCAATTGCAGAGGACAGCAATCTAACGAACTAACTGAATTAAAATCAATTGTTGCTTCTAAAACTTATCCGAAAATTGATGGAGTAATTATCTCTCAAAATGGAAACTTAATTTTTGAGGAATATTTCAATGGTTTCGAAAAGGACAGTCTGCACGATACTCGCTCTTTATTTAAGTCAATTACAAGTTTACTCGCTGGTATAGCTATCGACAAAGGACTACTTACAGTAGATGACGAAATAGAAAAATTCATAACGGAATGGAAAAATGACCCAAGAGGAAAGATTACGGTAAGAAACCTTTTGGAAATGAAATCAGGATTAGCCTGTGAAGGTTTTTTTGGCATTGGACCTGATTGCGAGTCCGAAATGTGGGAAACCAAAGATTGGCTAAAGTACATTTTAAACATTCCACTCCGCCACGACCCTGATGTAAATTGGGCATATACATCAATGGAACCTGAACTCATCGGCATCATCATCTCAAGGACAAGTGGCTTGACACTTATGGAATTTGCCAAACAACACCTTTTTCAACCACTTGAAATTGAAAACTACAAATGGTATATAACCCCAAACGGTGGAGGCTATGCTGCTGGTTCATTTTTTATGAGACCAATCGATATGCAAAAAATTGCTCAATTGGTTTTGGACAAAGGTAAATGGGATAACCAACAAATTATTAGTGAAAAATGGATAAACGAGTCAACAAATTGCCAAACCGATGTTGAAATGTCCTTTATACGCTTTGGTAGAACTGAAAACGCAAAATATACCACGGCAAAATATGGTTATTTATGGTATCGAGAAAAATTAAAATACAAGAATATTGAAAACGAATTACTCTTTGCTTCCGGTAATGGCGGGCAGTATATGATGATTTTAGAGGACTATAACGCAGCAATAACATTTACAGGTAGCAATTTTGGAAAATGGCGTGGTAAACTGCCATTTGATATTTTACTAAAACATATCATTCCAATATTAGAGACCGAAAAATGACGAGTAGGTAAGGGGAATTGCACCCCCAAACCTCTCACAGAACCGTACGTGAACCTCTCGACTCATACGGCTCTT
>CAZPTJ010000134.1:0-3248 GCA_964589085.1 uncultured Flavobacteriaceae bacterium
CCGGCATCATTACTATATGGCTCTGATGCTATTGGAGGGGTACTTTTCTTTGTAGAAGAAAACTTTACGGAAAAACCAATAGAAGGTGTTGTTGAGACTGGTTTTTTCTCAAATACGACAGGCTCACAAAACAGAGCAGGCGTAAAAACCAAAGCAGGGGATTTCAGATTTAATATATATGGAGGGTTTACCTCTGTCGGAGACTATACCCTTCCAGACAATGCGCAGCAAGATGGAGAACGTGTATTCAATACACGTTTTGATGAAAGAAGTCTCAAAGCAGCAGTAGGATATAAAAAAGAAAATTTTAAGTCAAAGCTTACCTACAGTTTTTTAAATAACCAATTTGGAATTCCAGATAATACTGAAGGCACTCCATTTACCAATGACTTTTCAAGAGATTTTTTATTACCCTTTCAAGATGTAACACAGCATAATCTTGTTTTAGACAATACTATAAAATGGGGTCAGACAAAAGTAGACGTCATACTCGGTTATTCCGAAAATGACAGACAAGAATTTAATGAAGTAGCAACAGAACCAGATCTTCATCTTAATTTAGATGTATATAGTTACAATGTCAGGATTTCAGACTTCTTAAAAACATCAACAAAATTTGATGTGACTTTGGGAGCTCAGGGACTCTTTCAAAATAATGAAAATAGAGGAACCGTATTTTTAATCCCTGATGGGACTAGTAATGAGAATGGTGCTTTTGGATTATTTAACTATCGGGTATCCGATAAATTGAAACTTCAGTCAGGTTTACGTTATGATAGTAAAACCATTACTGCAGAAAGTGTAGAGATTGATGGAGTTATTAATTTTGCAGATTTTGATGAGACGTATAATACATTGAATTACTCCTTGGGAGCAAAATACGATCTCAATGATTTTTCTTTACGCTTTAATATAGCTTCCGGGTTCCGAGCTCCTAATGTATCAGAATTATTATCTAATGGTGAACATGGAGGGATTGGTCGTATTGAGGTAGGAGACCAAAATTTGACTAGTGAATCTGCAACGCAATTTGACTTTGCCATTAACTATCAAAATAGAGGTTTAAAAATAATTGTCAATCCGTTTTTCAATAGTATTAATGATTACATTTTTATTACGCCTACTGGAGAACGTGGAGAAGATGACCTGCCTATTTTTGCGTATTTACAGGATGATGCAACACTTTATGGTGGAGAATTCAATCTCAATTACCAACACGAGCAATTACCGAAATTGACATTTCAAACGGCTGTAGCCTTAACTTTTGGCGAAGACAGTAATAATACCCCATTACCACTTATACCTCCGGTAAATTTCAACAGCAAGATATCGTATGATTTTAATATTGGAAATACCTTAAAATTAAATAGCGGTTATATACAAATGCTTAATTCCTTAGAACAAAATAGAGTGACTCAGGAAGAATTGCCTAATGATGCATATACGTTAATTAATTTAGGCTTTTCTGCCTCGTATAAATCTTTTCAGTTTGATGTTACCGTAAAAAATCTGTTTGATACCGTATATACAGACCATTTATCATTACTCAAAACATTTATTGATGGGTTTGTTATTCCTAACCCTGGAAGAGATGCAGTGGTTAACTTGAAATATAATTTCTAAACCCGTTAGATACCTTATGAAAAAGCTTTTTATTATAGCAATTTGTTTCGCGATGATAACCTGCAAACAAAAAGAAAAATCGGACTCTGGTAAACTTAATGTTGTAACCACCACAACAATGATTACCGATTTGGTTAAAAATGTGGGAGGCGATTTAATTACTGTCAATGGTCTTATGGGAGCTGGTGTGGATCCACATTTATATAAAGCCAGTGAAGGTGATGTGACTAAACTCTTTGATGCAGACATTATTTTTTATAATGGACTGCATCTGGAAGGAAAGCTTGTTGAAGTTTTTGAAAAGATGGAAAGTCAGGAAAAAACACAAGTTGCCCTTGCCGAAGTATTGGATAAGAATGGATTAATAGGTTCAGAATATTTTGCTTCAAATTACGATCCACATGTTTGGTTTAATATTGATTATTTCCGACAGTTTGTATCGGAGGTGGTAGCTACGCTTTCGCGAAAAGATCCTGGAAATGCTGCCAAATATGCTCAAAATGGGAGTGTCTTTATTGCTAAACTCATTACGCTCGAGAATGAGGTTAAGCAAACTATAGCCAGCCTGCCTGTAGAAAAACGCATATTGGTAACAGCTCATGATGCATTCAATTATTTTGGGCAAGCCTACGACTTTGAGGTTGTAGGATTACAGGGATTATCAACTGCAACTGAAGCAGGTGTAAAAGATGTACAACGCTTATCGGCTTTTATTATTGAAAAAGGAGTCAAGGCTATTTTTGTAGAAAGCTCCGTGCCGCGTAGAACCATTGAGGCGTTGCAGGAAGCCGTTCGCGCCAAAGGACAGGAAGTAAAAATAGGAGGATCATTATATAGTGATGCTTTAGGAAACCCAAATACAGAAGAAGGAACATATCTGGGGATGTTTAGATACAATGTCAATACTATTGTTAATGAACTAAAGTAAACATGATGTCTGATAAAAAGCTTGCGATTACAGTAGATGACCTGACAGTAGCATATAATTATAAACCGGTACTATGGGATATTGATTTAGCCATTCCCGAAGGCGTGTTAATGGCTATTGTTGGACCTAATGGTGCTGGAAAATCTACATTAATTAAATCTATTTTGGGAATTATAGATCCTATTGCGGGAAGTGTCGCCATTTATGGAAAACCTTATAACAAACAACGCAAATTAGTCGCCTATGTTCCACAAAAGGGAAGTGTAGACTGGGATTTTCCAACTACGGCGATTGATGTCGTAACTATGGGTACCTATGGGAGTTTGGGATGGATCAAAAGACCTGGACAAAAGGAGAAAAAGGCGGCCTTGGAAGCTTTGGAGAAAGTAGGGATGCTTTCTTTTAAAAACAGACAGATAAGTCAATTAAGTGGGGGACAACAACAACGTGTATTTCTAGCCAGAGCATTAGTGCAAAATGCAGCTATTTACTTTATGGATGAACCCTTTCAAGGCGTAGATGCAACGACGGAAATTGCAATTATCAATATCCTGAAAGAACTCCGCAAAGCAGGAAAAACGGTGGTCGTTGTACATCATGATTTACAAACTGTTCCTGAATATTTTGATTGGGTAACCTTCCTGAATGTCAAAAAAATTGCAACGGGACCAGTTAAAGAAATTTTTAATGACGATAA
>CAZPTJ010000134.1:3348-8713 GCA_964589085.1 uncultured Flavobacteriaceae bacterium
TACTTTTCTCCGACTATACCTTAAGGACAATTACCTTGGGAACAGCCGTACTAGGTGCTATTTGTGGGATGTTGGGAAGTTTTGCGGTCTTACGCAAGCAAAGTTTGCTTGGAGATGCTATATCCCATGCAGCTTTACCGGGGATTGCCCTTGCTTTTTTAATTACAGGGACAAAAGATACTAATGTATTGCTTTTAGGCGCTTTAGTAAGTGGTTTGATAGGAACTTTTTGGATACGAGGGATGATTACAAAAACGCATTTAAAAAGTGATACGGCTCTTGGACTTATCCTTTCTTTGTTCTTCGGGTTTGGAATGTTACTCCTTACTTTTATACAAAAGCAACCCAATGCTAATCAAGCAGGATTAGATAAATATTTATTTGGACAAGCAGCCACTTTAATTGAAAAAGATGTGCGATTAATGGTTATTGTTACGGGGGCTTGTCTTATTGTTTTGATACTCTTTTGGAAGGAATTTAAAATCCTGTTATTTGATGCAGACTACACAAAAACGCTCGGATTTAATACCCGATTCATTGATATATTAATCACTTTCTTTATTGTTCTGGCTATTGTTTTAGGATTGCAAACGGTGGGTGTCGTTTTAATGAGTGCTATGTTATTGGCGCCAGCTGCAGCTGCGCGGCAATGGACAAACAAATTGGGAGTAATGATTTTTTTGGCTTCCTTATTTGGAGCTTTTTCGGGAGTATTAGGGACGGCAATCAGTGCAAGTCAAAACAATCTTTCAACGGGGCCTGTTATTGTACTTGTTGCTGCAGTCTTTGTAATCTTTTCATTTATCTTCTCTCCGGGCAGAGGTATTTTATTCAAACAAATACGTGTCTGGCAAAATCGTAGAGACTTAAAACTGATGAAAACCTTGCAGTTTATGCATGAAATTGCACGTACTCATGAAAATATAGCTCATCCTCATGCCATTCGTATACTTAACGATTTTCAAGGATTTGCAAGAAAGAGTTTACGTAAGTTGGAAGAACGAAAATGGATTACCATTGAAGGGCAACAATGGGCGATGACTGAGGAAGGCTATTACGAAGCCCAAAATATGTTTAATCAACAGCGCAAAGATGACTAGTCCGCAATTGGAAATACAGTTGATTGCCACTTTAGTTGCGATAGCCTGTGCCATCCCTGGAGTATTTCTGGTACTGCGTAAAATGGCACTGATCAGTGATGCTATTAGCCATTCTATTTTACCAGGAATTGTTATCGGATTTTTTATCACCCATGATTTAAATTCTCCAGTATTAATTCTATTGGCTGCTGTTACGGGAGTGATTACCGTTATTCTTGTTGAGGCTATTCAAAAGACAGGTCTGGTTAAAGAAGATACAGCTATCGGTCTGGTTTTCCCAGCCTTATTTAGTATTGGGGTGATTATGATTGCAAAGAATGCAAATGACGTTCACCTAGACGTAGATGCTGTATTATTAGGAGAACTGGCTTTTGCTCCATTTGACAGATTATTGATTTCAGGAGTGGATTTCGGACCTAAATCACTTTGGATTATCGGGAGCATTTTGATGATAACGGTGGGATTACTTATTGCCTTTTTCAAAGAATTAAAAGTGAGCACTTTTGATTCCGGATTGTCCGCAGCTATGGGAATTTCTCCGATACTCATGCATTATGGATTAATGTCTGTGTCTTCTGTGACCGTTGTTGGTGCATTTGATGCCGTAGGAGCGGTGCTTGTAGTAGCATTGATGATTGCTCCTGCAGCAACCGCGTATTTACTCACGGCAGATTTAAAGAAAATGTTGGCACTTTCTATATTTTTTGGAGTAAGTGCTGCTATTATGGGCTATTGGGTAGCATATTGGTTGGATGCTTCTATTTCGGGATCTATGACTACAGTATTGGGTCTTATATTTCTCATCGTTTATCTTTTTGCGCCAGATAAAGGTTTGATAGCAGTATTATATCGTCAAAAGCGACAACGTACGGAAGTTTCACTGTTAACCTTCCTATTGCATCTCAATAACCATAATGAAGAAAGCGAACGGCATCTCAATCATCTACAGGAACATATCAACTGGCAGCGCGTTCGTTCTAAAACAGTGGTAGAACTGGCATTAAAGAATAATATGATTGTTATAGATCAAGATATAGTAACGCTAACTAAAAAAGGAAAAGAGTTTACAGATCAGGCGCTGGAATACATCATAACCAATGAAGATGAAACCATTGAACATATGAAAGATGACTTCTTTTTGTTTAGAGGTTAATTTTTTGGCATCTTTATTGGTCTAATAAACATAAAAAACCGATGCGCCAATCACTTTTATATATATGTTGTTTCTTAATGACGCTGACGAGCTTGAGCCAGAAAGTCCATATTGTTGAAGAAGTTCAATTAAAATATGGAGAAACAGCGACTCTAGGAGAACATACCATTCGTTTTGATGAAGTAAAGAATGACTCTCGTTGCCCTAAGGATGTAACTTGTGTATGGGCTGGGGAAGTGATCGTACTATTGACGATGGATGAACAAGATACCTATAATATTAGACCCGGAGGAACCGTAGAACTTTGGAGCGACGAAAATTTATCTTATCGTATTACCGAGGTATCACCCTATCCTGAAACAAGTGCTAAAATTCCTAAAGAAGCCTATTGCTTAACTTTACAAGCAGTTTCAAAGTAGAAAAGTCTATTTTCTATGATCTAAAAGCGTAGCGGTTTATATTCTTTTTAGTACTATAAACTAAGAGCAAAGCATGCTAAAAGCTTTTAATGACATCCGCATCCATCACTACCACATCCATTTGAAGACTTCTTCTTTAAAAAAGCTGGTTTCCAAACAAATTTGGTAATCAGATATCCAAGTGCAAATAAGAAGATGAGTAAAACTCCGATATTTTGAAATAATGCCATAGTTAAGATGATATCAATTGGAGTATTATATGTCGTTGATATAATGACACCCTTATTATTTTAACACCTGATAAGCGATTAAAGCCATAAGATAAGCAAAAACCGTCATGGTTCCCAACTGTAATGCAGGCCACTTCCAGGAATTGGTTTCTCGTTTTACAATAGCTAAGGTACTCATACATTGCATAGCAAAGGCATAAAACAAGAGTAAGGAGATACCGCTGGCAAAATTAAAACGAGCCAATCCCGTTTTAGGATCACGCTCTGCAGCCATACGGTTTTTAATAGTCTCATCTTCATCATCACCCACACTGTATATTGTGGCAAGTGTACCTACAAATACTTCACGTGCTGCAAAAGAAGTTACGATGGCAATACCTATTTTCCAATCATAACCGAGTGGTGCTACAGCAGGTTCAATCGCTTTTCCTATATAACCGATATAACTTTTTTCCAGTTTGTAGGAAGCGATACGCTGCTCCAGTTCATTATTCGGAAATAAACCTTCTTCCTGTTGTGCAGTTACAATCTCCTCCGCTTTCGCGAAAGCATCTCCTGGACCATAACTCGCCAGTACCCATAAAACAATACTTATGGCAAGAATAATTTTACCAGCATCAACGACAAAAGATTTTGTTTTTTCAACCACATTAATAGCCACATTTTTGAATAAGGGCATTTTATAATTAGGCATTTCAACGACAAAGAATGATTTACTTTTAATCTTTAAAATGGCATTGAGCACCCAGGCAGAACCTATTGCGGTAGCGAAGCCTATAAGATATAATAACATTAGGGTCAACCCTTGTAAGTTGAAAAATAAAAATTTACGATCTGGAATAACCAAAGCGATAATAATAAGATAGACCGGAAGTCTGGCAGAACAGGTGGTAAATGGTGTGACCAGAATAGTAATTAAACGTTCTTTCCAGTTTTCGATATTTCGTGTCGCCATTACTGCAGGAATAGCACAAGCGGTACCGGAAACAAGTGGCACAACACTTTTACCGCTTAGTCCAAAACGACGCATCACTCGATCCATAAGGAAAACGACACGACTCATATAACCACTTTCTTCCAAAACGGAAATAAACAGAAACAGAAAAGCAATTTGCGGAATAAAAATAACGATACCACCTAGACCGGAAATAATACCTTCTGCAATAAGATTAGTTAACGCTCCTGCTGGTAAAGTCGTTTTGAACCACTCACTTAAATTGGCAAATTGGGCGTCAATAAAATCCATGGGATAACTGGACCAATCGTAAATAGCTTGAAAGATGAGTAGTAAAATACCAAAGAAAATGACATACCCCCAAACCTTGTGCGTTAGTACCCGATCCAATCTAGATCGAAGATCTTTGGCATTGACGGTATCGATGGTTTGTGTTTCCTTAAGCACTTCATTAATAAACTTATAGCGAATAATGGTTTCCTTTTGTTGTAATCGCTTTAAGTTACTTTTTGATTCCGTTTGAAACGAAGTAATACCCTGCATTTGTTGCCGTTCAATCTTCCCAAAATTAACATCCTGAGTAATGACTAGCCAGAGCTTATAAATATCCTGATTAGGAAACGCCTTTTTTAGTCGTTCAAAATAGTCTGGAGCAATGATTGATGCGTTTACACAAGGTTCTGTAGAAAGATTAGTAAAATTGGCAATATATTCTTTAAGCTGGTCAATACCTTCATTTTTTCGGGTACTGATAAGCGCAATTTTAGTTTTCAATCGTGCTTCCATCGCAGGAATATCCAATGCAATAGCCTTACGACGCATACGATCAGCCATATTAATGACCAGTATGGTCGGAATCCCTAAATCTTTAATTTGTGTAAATAGAAGGAGATTACGTTTAAGGTTTTCTACCTCTGAAACAACAACGGCTACATCTGGAAAATCCTTATCATTCTTATTGAGGAGTAATTCGATAACCACGTTTTCATCCAGAGAAGAAGCATTAAGACTATACGTTCCCGGTAAGTCGAGAATATGTGCTTTAACTCCGCGAGGTAACTTACAGATACCTTCTTTTTTTTCTACCGTAATACCTGGATAATTCCCTACTTTCTGATGCAGTCCGGTAAGATGATTAAAGAGAGACGTTTTTCCGGTGTTCGGATTACCGATAAGCGCAACGTTAAACTGTTTAGCCATTACGCAGGTATTTCAATTTCAATATAAGAGGCGGTTTCACGGCGTATGGCGAGATGACAACCATTAACATTAAGATAAATAGGATCCTGAAAAGGAGCAACCTGTAATAATTCAATCTCATTTCCCGGGAGACAACCCATTTCTAGCAACTTTAAAGGAACATGATCCGTACTAATATCGATGATAATAGCCTTTTCGCCTTTCTGTAAATGAGCAACGGTTTTCTTCAATGTTTATTTAGATTGAATTTAAACAAGGCAAAAGTAAGCAAAATGTATATGGAGTAAAAGCCTTTAACGACCTTTTAG
>CAZPTJ010000135.1:0-8702 GCA_964589085.1 uncultured Flavobacteriaceae bacterium
TGGGTATAATAATTATAGTCAGAGATGACGCGATCTACAAAGTGAATAGGCTTTTCTTCGGGTTGAATTTCCATCATCGATTTTAATTTATCAGCCAGTTTTACAATGACACTATGATTTCCATTTCGTTTAGCATTTGTATACAAGGTTTTAATGGTTTGCATATCTCTATCATTAAAAACAGTTACTTGAGGATAAATAGGCGTATAATTTTCTGGAATATCCACCAATATGGTCTGATGTAAGTTTACTCTCTTTTTTTCGCTTATAATTGTGGTTCCCGCTGCAAGGTCTCCTAAACGTTGTCCTTTACTACTCATTAATATCGAAACTACCGCCACACCACCGCTAGTAAGGCTTATATCTACAATACGCATAATCCAACGTACAAAATAACTACCGAAACCTGGTTTAGATCCATCCAGTTTTACCACCTTCAATTTCATAGCAGATTTCCCTGGTGTTTTACCATCCCAAAACGTTTCAAAAAACAAGTGATATAAAAAGGTAGGAAGTCCTAAAACCATGAAAAAAACCCATATATCTCCAGAATCTGCGGTCTCAACACCAAAAGAGGCCAGTAAAAATATGGATAGTATCCAATAAGCAAAAAGTATCAATGCATCAATTAGATAAGCCAAAAGACGATCACCAATTCCTGCAACACGTTGAGAAATACTTACATTTTGAGCTGTTTCTATTTGAAAGTTATCCATGAATTCTTTTTCTTTACTTCTTTAATATATTCTATAATGCGCGAAGCCGCTTTTGTTAAGCAAAATAAGGATAAATGGTTAAGATTTGAAAATGTTCTCCTTAACAAAAGTCAGATTCCACCAGACGAATTATCAGGATTGTATATCGAGGTTACGGATCACCTTAGTTATGCACAAACATTTTATCCTGAAAGTAAAACACTGGATTACCTGAATTATCTCGCTTCTCAATCTCATCAAATCATATACAAAACCAAAAGAGAATCTTCTAAACGCTTTATTACATTCTTTACACAGGAGTTTCCATTATTAATGTATAGTTATCAAAGGCAATTACTTATTGCATTTCTAACGTTTTTATTATTTGCTCTTATTGGTGCATATAGTGCTTCTCAAGATGGTGCTTTTGTACGTTCTATTTTAGGAGACGGTTATGTTAATATGACTTTAAGCAATATTGAAAAAGGAGACCCAATGAGGGTGTATAAAGAACAAGGTGAACTTAATATGTTTTTAGGCATTACAATTAACAATATTAGAGTTGCGCTTTATGCTTTTATTTATGGGATACTTTTTGCCGTAGGTTCTTTATACATTATTATGAGTAATGCCATAATGTTAGGGAGCTTTCAATACTTCTTCTTTGAGCAAGGGTTAGGTTGGGAGTCTGTTCGTACCATATGGATCCATGGAACTATCGAGATTTCAGTAATTATCATTGCAGGGTGCGCAGGTATGGTGTTGGGAAATAGTATTTTATTTCCAGGCACATATACACGACTTACTTCTTTTAAGAGAGGTATGAAAAATGGATTAAAAATTGTGGTAAGTACTGTCCCCTTCTTCATTATTGCAGGTTTTTTGGAAGGTTTTGTTACCCGTCATACGGAGATGCCCGACTGGCTGGCTATAGTAATTATTGGAGCATCACTGTATCTTATTATTTTCTATTATGTAATTTATCCTAGAGTGCAGTATAAAAAACAACAATTATTAATTGAAAAACAACCTAAGATTCCTGAATTATAAATTATGCAGACATCATATATTGAATTTAAAAAGAAACGGGAACTGGGAGATATTCTATCAGATACCTTTAAATTTTTACGTAAAAACTTTATGCCTATCCTTAAAGTCCTTATACGTACCACTATTATTCCCTTTGTATTATTACTAGTCGCTGTAGGGTATTATACGTATGCCATTTCGGGTGTAGGTGCATTTAATATTTTTAATAATGAATCTTTTGATATTGGTACGGTCGTGATAGCGTTAGTTCTTTTATTAATTACTGGTGTACTATACAATGCGCAATTATTTGGCAGTATATCAATGTACATTCAGGCCTATAATAAACATCGTTCTATTCCAAATGTTGATGAAGTAGCTCAAAGTATTATTCGAGATTCGTGGAAATTTATTGTTTTAGGATTTATAAATTTTTTAATATTAGTTGTTATTTCAATATTATGTGTTCTCCCTGGTATTCTTATGGCTAGCACTCTTGGAAGTGAGGTTTTGGGTGTTTTTATGATATTATTGGCCATTATTCCTGTTCTTTATTTTTATGTTAGATTTTCTCTTATTTATCCTGTATTCATCTATGACAAAGTAGTTTATTTGAATACGTTTGTCCGAAGTGGCGCCCTTGTTAAGGGACAGTGGTGGATGACTTTCCTGACACTTTTAGTCATTGTCATCCTTATCGGCGTAATAGGGTTTGTCTTTAGTCTTCCTGGCGCCATATACAATGCAGTTAAGGCATTTTCTATTGTTCAAGAAGGTTCTTTAAGTGATCCCTCTTCCTTTACAGATTGGATTTCTATAAGTCTACAAGTTATAGCAAGTGCTATAAACTACCTATTATATATTATTTTAGGTATCTCGATCAATTTTATTTATTTCAATTTAAACGAACTAAAAAATTCAACAGGAACATTAGAACAGATTGATCGCTTGGGATCTTCTAATGATAAATTATGAGTAGGGTTTTAACGATTATAATAACTTTTTTTTTAATATCCTCATCTTCTGTAGATGCAAAAAATAGTATTTCTATTTTTTTATCACAACAAGATAGTACTTCTACTAAGGAAGTACTTTATGATACGGATACTGTTGTTCATTCTCCTATAGATGAAGAACAAATTCAGAAATATCAAAAAGATCCAGATTTTAATTATCAAGAGACACTTCCCGAAGATAATTGGTGGACTCGAGTTAAGCAATGGTTGCGAGATGTCTGGAGTAGCTTTATACGTTGGATATTAGGCACTAATCCGGCAACAGGTTTTTGGGCTACACTAGTAAAAATATTACCCTATATTCTGGTTATTGGTCTCCTCATTTTACTCGTTTGGGTTTTTCTCAAAATCGATAATGGTCAATTACTTTTTGAAAAAAAGTCAGAGCCGCAGGCTTTTATGGCTGATGATGATGAACTCATACATCACGAAGATCTTCAGGCTTTGATTAGAGAAGCATTGGATAAGAAAAACTTTAGGCTCGCTATTCGTTTTTATTATTTACTGGTTTTACAAAAACTTAGTAATGCAGAATTAATCAACTGGCAGGTACAAAAAACAAACCACGATTATATTTATGAGATTCAAGATACTCGTTTACGCAATGATTTTAGAACAGTAACTGATATCTATGACTACAGTTGGTATGGAAATTTCGATGTTGATATATCAACTTTCACCAAGGCTGAAACTGTTTTTAAAATGCTCAACAATAAAATATGAGTACGCGACTAAAAATACTGGCTGGGGTCTTAGTTGGAATACTAGCATTATTGATATATATGGAGTCTACAGAAAAAGATGACATAAATTGGTATCCCAGTTATGCTCAAAAAGATAAGATTCCCTTTGGCACCCATGTATTGTATACTGCATTAAAAGAAAGCAGAGCCCAAAATCATTTTAAGGAAATTAATCAACCTCCTTTTGAATTCCTGGCAGATAGTAGTATGCAAAAAGGCACCTATTTCTTTCTGAATAATTATATCAGTTTTGATGAATCAGAATCGTTAAGTCTACTAAAATGGGTATCTCAGGGGAACACATTATACATTGGAGCCAGCGGAATAGGTAAAACCATTCTTGATACTCTAAATCTGGATACTGATGTTCGATATAGTCTCAACAATTTTGAACGAAAACCATTAGTGGAATTGAATAACCCCAAATTCAAAAAGCAATATCCTTATTATATGGACATAGAGGTCACAGGTACCTCTTATTTTTCTGAGATTGACACTTTAAATACTACACTGCTAGGAGAATATGGTTTTACGCAAAGTGGAGATACCTTGCGCCTTGATGAGCCTAAAGTACACTTTGTGCAACAGCCTTTTGGGAATGGTCGCATTATCATCCATTTAATGCCAGAACTCTTTACTAATTATTTTATGCTTCGTGCAAATAATTATGCCTATACGGAGCATGCATTGCAGTATCTTCCTCCTATGGAAACTATTTTTTGGGACAATCACTATAAAAATGGGAAAACCATTTATACTTCTCCCCTTTACATTTTTTTTAAAAACCGTTATCTCAAATGGGCGTATTATATATTGCTCATAGGCGTATTATTATGGGTGTTATTTGAAGGAAAACGTAAACAACGTGCTATTCCTATTATTAAACCATTACCTAATCAAACACTCACTTTTACAAAAACTATCGCAGGAATGTATTTTGAAAAAGCCGATCATAAAAGCATTGCCAAACATCAGATTAACCATTTTTTGGACTATATACGAAGCGAATATAATATGACTACCGCTGAGCGTAATTTAAGTTTTATTGAGCGCTTGGCGTCCAAAACCGACAATACTGTTAATGATGTGAAACGCCTTATAGATTATATAACAGCTATAGAACAACGATCTAGTATTACCAAAGAAGAATTATTAAAATTAAACACACTTATTGAAGCCTTTAAAGTCAAATAATATGGATGACATAAATCAAAATAACAATCCCGACGAGGAAAACAAGGATTCATTATTACCTCAGGATCAACCAGCAGCGACTCCAGAAGAAGTCATAGATAATCCTGAAGATGCTTCGGATAATTTAAATTTTGAAAGTCGTATTCCTCTTGAGGAATTGCGTAATACAGCAGACCAAATACGACAGGAGTTGGGAAAGGTCATTATAGGGCAGCATGAATTTATTGAACTGCTTATTGTAGCTTTACTCTCCGATGGTCATGTACTTATAGAAGGAGTTCCAGGGATTGCTAAGACCATAACTGCAAAGCTATTTGCAAAAACTTTGAGTACTGATTTTAGTAGGTTGCAATTTACTCCTGATTTGATGCCAAGTGATGTTTTAGGAACGTCGATTCTCAATATGAAAACCAGTGAGTTTGAATTTAAAAAAGGGCCTATCTTTTCTAATATTGTATTAATCGATGAGATCAATAGAGCACCTGCAAAAACACAGGCAGCACTATTTGAGGTGATGGAGGAACGGCAGATTACTATTGATGGAACCCGATATCAGTTGGAGCCTCCATTTATCGTATTAGCCACTCAAAACCCTGTAGAACAAGAAGGCACCTATGCACTTCCGGAAGCACAATTAGATCGATTCTTATTTAAAATCAAAGTTGATTATCCATCATTAGAACAGGAAATCAATATTTTAAAAAGTCATCACGAACGTAAAGATCTTACACCAAATTCTATAGTAAATGCTGTATTAAATCCTGAAAAATTGGCGCATTTCAGAGAACAAACAAAAGCAGTACTTATTGAAGAGAAGATTTTAAATTATATCGCTGAGATTGTTGTTAAATCACGAACACATCCTCATTTATATCTTGGAGGTTCACCACGGGCATCACTCGCCATAATGAATACATCAAAAGCCTTTGCTGCTATTTCTGGTCGGGACTTTGTAATTCCTGAAGATGTTAAACGAGCAGTAACTCCCGTGCTACGCCATCGTTTTATTCTTTCTCCCGAGCGTGAGATGGAAGGGATGACGACGGAGCAAGTGATTGATATGATTGTGCAATCTGTTGAAATACCACGATAATTTGAAATTTTTTCGATTTTTAAAATCACTATTTCTTCATCCTAGGCTATTTAAAGCATTAACGGGTATAGCCATTATGTATCTATTATCATTTTGGTTCCCTGTCTTATTCTCTATTGCAAACCTTTTACTCTTTGCATTGATGCTCTTAACTTTTATAGATTGCCTTGTCCTATATAGAGGTGGTTCTCAAATTGAGGCACAACGCAAACTCCCGGAAAAGTTTTCTAATAGTGACCCTAATGACGTACCTATAACAATTAACAGTACATATCCTTTCCACGTTGATCTGGATATTATTGATGAAATTCCTGTACAATTTCAAAAAAGAGATTTTAAAAAGACGATTAAGATCACACCCAAAGGGAAAAATACCTTTAGATACGATCTTCGTCCTGTTGAGCGTGGTGAATATATTTTTGGCAATTTAAATATGTATGCCAGTAGTCGTATAGGTTTAATAAAAAGACGTTATCGTTTTGAAAAAGACCAAATGGTAAAAGTATACCCTTCTTTTATCCAAATGAAGAAATACGCATTCCTTGCTTTGGACAACAAATTAACACTCCACGGTATGAAAAAAATACGTCGTATAGGACATACGATGGAATTTGAACAAATTAAAGATTACGTTGTTGGAGATGACGTGCGTACTATCAACTGGAAAGCCACGGCAAAAAAAGCCAGCTTGATGGTCAATCAATTCCAAGACGAAAAATCACAACCCATCTATACCTTGATTGATGCGAGTCGAGTAATGAAGATGCCGTTTAGGGAATTGACTTTGCTAGATTATGCCATAAACAGCACACTTGCCTTTAGTAATATTGCGCTCAAAAAGAAAGATAAGGTAGGTATGATCACCTTTGCCGAAACCATTAAAAACCACCTCCCAGCCAGTAGTAAAAAAACCTATCTCAATACCATTCTGGAAATGCTTTATAATATCAATACCAAGTTTCTGGATAGTGATTATAGTGCATTATACAATCAAATTAAACGTAAAGTTACTCAACGTAGCCTCCTCCTACTTTATACCAATTTTGAACATATCTCCAGTCTGGAAAGACAGATGCCTTATTTAAAGGCGCTTTCGCGAAAGCATATTCTTGTTGTCATTTTCTTTAAAAACACAGAGTTAGATACCTTATTAGAAACTCCTGCAAAAGGCTTGTCCTCTGTTTATCACAAAACCATTGCCCAAAAATCGGAATATGACAAAAAAGTGATGGTCTCTACGCTGGAACGTCATGGGATACAAACCATCTTAACACGTCCCGATGATCTCACCGTAAATACCATTAATAAGTATCTAGAGATTAAAGCACGAGGGATTTTGTAAATCTTAAAAACACCTTTCTTATAACATTAATTTATATAGGTCACGCAACCTTTTTTCATAATTAAAGATTATTAAGGTAAGAATCCTAAATAACAAAATTATGAGAAAATCAATTTTAAATGTATCATCTCTTTTATTATTCATAGTTGTATTTTTTAGCTGTCAAAATGATGATGATACGGTTACAGACTCAACAATAGTCAATGATGACGGTTTGAATATCACATCAATTATAGAAGCTATTGCATCGAATGAATCTGATGGTATTTGGAAAGCAGAACAAGCCGAAGTACGTAATTCAAATGGTAATGTTATTAACATAACAGATAGTTATATTATTGATGATGATTTATTTACATTTTCTGAAGGAAGCAATCAAATCCTCAATCTTCACTGGAAGAGAGGAATTGATATCAATATGCAAGCTGAAAATTTGCAGGAAGCGGAAACAGACACAAATACATCTTCGGAAGATATTGTATTAGCTATTAATGAAGATACAGGTACTTTATCTTCATCTGATAATCGGGTAATTGGAAATTTTGTTTCTGAATCAGGTGAAATTTTTATGACGATTGAAGATATAACAACTGGGAGTACCTTGAGCCTCACTATGGCTCCTAAAAATGCTACAGATTTTGTCAAAATTCCATCCACTACCTCAAGTCCACTAGAATTATTTAGTTTTGATACGGGAATTGCCAGAGTAGGGCTTAAGGTTTCTCAATCAGAAAATAGCATCTATCTTACAAATAGAAATGATCTTGTACCTAATCAACAACTAGCTTTCAAATATGATTTAGGTAATAGAACATTAACTTCTATTGATTTTTTACTTTCGGATTTTGCAACTAAAAATATTGAGTTTATAGAGGGAGCAGTATTGAGCTTAGGAGGAAGTAGATTTCAGGCATTTGACTATGAATTGACAGGTGTCGACACATTTATTGAAATTGACCCATTTTCCACACTCATATTTAACGGTACTGCTTCTCTTAATAATACTGTATATACTTTTGGGAATTCAAACGGTAATGGCAATATAATTTCAACCTGGAATATTGGAAATGACAATCTTCAGGAAATAGCAACACTATCTGCACCATCAGAAATTGCTTTTATGGATGGTGAAATTATTGATCAGGTGTTATACATATTTGGAGGTTGGGATACAGATTTCCCAGGATCAGATATCCTACACACTTATAATATAGATACAGGTATCCAAAATCAAATACAACTTCCAGTTGTTTTTGAGCGGACTTTTACGTCTACAGTAGAAAATCTTATATATATCGTAGGAGTAGAACCTTTTGGTTCTCAAAGTCTAGATACAGTATTTGGGGTTTATAATACTTTAGATGACAGCTTTCAAGAAATTAATATAGATAGTTTAGATGCGATTTTAACAAATAGTGCATTGCAACATTTTCAAGTCACTGGCGATAGGGTATACTTTGTGACTTCTGAGGATTTAGAAGGATCAAATGATTTTACCAATAGAGTCTATGAAGCGGTCTTAAATTAATCCAATATAAAAAATCAGTAGTGTCCGATAAAAGAAAATAGACCGCTTTGCTGCTAGAAAAT
>CAZPTJ010000136.1:0-8669 GCA_964589085.1 uncultured Flavobacteriaceae bacterium
CGCCTTCTTTAAACCCTCATCATAACTGATGAGGGTTTTTTTATGACCGAATTTTAAGAAATAGCCTATCTTTTAGGTTATGATCTTACTTAAATAATTTTAAATATATTTAGATAATCAACCAATCTTTATGAGCAACGACCCTAATACTAAGAAATTCAAGCAATGGCTTGATATTTTACAACAGGAGAGTTGGCAACTTGAACTTATTATTTCCGGTTTTGCTATCTATGGACTCTTTCTTATTAACGAGCCTATACAGATATCAATCATTGAAGCTCAAAATGATAATAATTTCTACAGAGTAGCTATATCTCAAGGATTGATGGTGTCCTGGTATATCTTAACCATTAATTTGTTGATCCACGTAGTTTTAAGAGGGTTGTGGATAGGTGCTATAGGTTTACGATATGTTTCAGGAGATATAGATTATGAAAAGCTAAACTACAGTCCAAAGTTTGAACGACACCTACTCAAAAGAGTGGGTTCATTTGATAAGTATGTCGCAAGTCTTGAAAAGTACTGTAGTATCATATTTGCCATCACTTTTTTACTGGTTTTTTATATTCTAGGTCTACTGGTTCTAGCTTTTACCTTTACCGCACTGGGTTTATGGATTGATAGTGGTAGTACAACAAATACAGCTAGATATTGGATAGCTATACCTATCATTGTCATTTTGGCTATAGGAACTATTATTACTTTTATCGATTTTGTCACACAGGGATGGTTGAAGCGAAAAAAATGGACCAGTTGGTGGTATTATCCTATATACTGGATATTTAAATATCTCACGCTCTCTTTTTTATATCGCCCTATTGTATACAATCTATTGGATATGAGATTTGGAAAAAGATTGAGTATGATTTTGGTGCCATTGTATATTCTGATGACATTGATTGCGCAGACAGGCTTTAGTACTTCTAATTACTTACAAAAAGATTTTAATTCTAATGCTTATATTGCTGATATAGAGAACTATGAAGACCTAATTGCAAATAATAGACTTAAATATGTAGATCGTGTGTCCATACCTTCCAAGGTAATAGCAAATCCTTTTTTACAGGTTTTTATAGTCTATGGAGCTGTTATTGAGGATGACGTTTTTTATTTTAATCCAGAACTAAAACCAGAAAAAGATAGGCGGGGAATATATTCAGCATTTGAATCTGGTACAATAAGATCGAGAAATCAACGACAGCAATTAAAATCGTACCTGACTACTTTGGAAGAGATGTATCGTTTGCAAATTGATAGTACTGATTATAATTTTAAGTTGATCTTTACACAAAATAAAAAGGAACAGGAAGGTTTTGAAACTGTATTGGATTTAAAAGATTTGGAACGAGGTCAACATGTATTGAAAGTTAGTCGAAAGGATTACCTAAGAGAGCAAGAGCAAGAACGCACCATTATTAATATTCCTTTTTGGTATTATCCTGATGAATAGCAGGAACAAGCTTTCGCGAAAGCGGAAAAATTATGATTATCAATAATTTAAATAGCATCTTATGAAAATAATCTTATCTATTTGTGTTTTATTTATGAGCTTTTTTATTCAAGCTCAAAGCGCAAATGTAAAAGCTTTAGTTGGAGGTACGCTTATAGATGGTTATGGGAGTGATCCTATAAAGAATAGTGTTATTATTATTGAAGGAGAGTTTATTACGAAAGTAGGCACTATCGATCAGGTTAAAGTTCCTGCTAATGCAGAAATTATTTCTACAGAAGGGATGACGGTATTGCCAGGTTTATGGGATATGCACGTACATACGATGATCAATGGACATGCGGATTATGGGTATTGGGATAAAACATACCCGCCATTACTTGAAGATGTGATCATGCCTGCTTCTGCGGAGCAACTATTAATGGCTGGTGTGACCAGTGCACGAGATTTAGGAGGGCCTCTTGATGAGAGTATTGCGGTACGTGATGCCATAAATAACGGAGAAATTTCAGGGGCAACCTTGTATGTTTCGGGTCCTTTTATTCAGCATAAACCATATCCGGGTACTGAAGATTTTAGATGGGGCGTAGAAAGTCCTGAAGATGGGCGAAAGAAAATAAGAAAACTGGCTAAAGCTGGTGTAGACTGTATTAAGTTGATAGATCAGGATCAGATGTCCATGGAGGCATTGATGGCTGTGGTTGATGAAGCGCATAAACATGGCTTAAAAGTAGTTGCTCATGGACATCGTCCTGAAGAGATACGAAGAGGATTGCTTGCCGATGTAGATTGTTTTGAACATACGGGTCTGGCTTCTGCACCAGCCTACCCTGATGATGTCATGGAAATGATTAAAGAACGTACAGCGCAGATGAATAAAGGACCTTTATTCTGGTGTCCCACAGTTGAAGGCTTATATAATTATGAATACACCCGCGATAATCCTGAAAAACTGGATAATGATTCCTGGCATCGTGGTTTGCCCGATAGCGTAGTGGTTGATATTAAGAATAGTTTTAAGCATCCGGATCGTTTACCTTATTTTCAACTAACTCCGGTGCGTAAACCAACCCTAGAAACCAAAATCAATCAGTTACTGGATGCTGGTGTGGTACTTATGATCGGTACCGATAGTGGTATCCCCATGAAATTTCATAGTCAATCTACCTGGAACGAACTGGATGTGTGGGTAAATGAATTTGGTATTGATCCGATGTATGCGATACGAGCAGCTACCTACTGGCCGGCCTTATGGACAGGAGTGGTAGATAAAGTAGGTACCGTTTCCGAAGGAAAATATGCCGATATTATTGCGGTAGAAGGCGATGTTATGCGTTATATAAGTTTACTACAAGATGTGGATATGGTAATTAAACACGGTAAACGTTATAAATGATGAAGACATTTTAAAAGCTAAAAAAGAACATAAAAAAAACCGTCTGTACAATTTACAGACGGTTTTTTGTGTTTTTTGTCATTTTACTCTTCAACAGCAAAACTTATGGTTCCGGAACGTCCATTCCATGACCAGCTCCCTGCAGTTGCTACAGAACAATCTTCATTATAGAAAGCTTCTGGTTGATCCAGAAATGGCGCTAATACAACAGGGGTAGAATAGGTTAAATTCCAGGTCGCTGTACTTCCATTTAACACAGATGATTGTCCTCCTGCACCTACACCACCACTAGTTCCCGATATTGGGCCAAAAAGATCTGTTATTAAATCGTTACTGATTAATGATGGCGCGGTCGGGAAAGTTAGTCCCGGTGCAACCGCTGTAAAGCAATCAGTAGTCGTATTGGTTTCAAAAGAATTATCTAAAATAGGTGCAGTAGATCCACTATGGCTAATACTTAAAGTAGCGATTTCCTGTGTGCTTATTGTAACATTTATAGGCACTGGAAATCCAGGGAGCATAACGGTATTGTTAAAGTCAATCTGAGCACCTGTACCTATCAAATCCCAATTTCCGGTAAAATTGGGATCAGTACTATCTACATACGTTCCTGTTAGGATAAACGGCAAAGCACCGCGAGTACTTTTTTGTAATACTATATATCCTTGGGTAAGTTCGTTGTCGAGTTCAACTTCGGAAGCAATGGTCTCCTCAAAATTTTGGAGATTAACCATAAATCTTCCAGAATTTCCTGTAAAATTTATAATAGAACCATTTCTACTTGCTGGAGTACCAGTAAATTTCATAGTCTCTCCATTAACAAGTTTTACCAAAGCAGCATATTGATTACGCTGTCCTGCATTGATAAATATTTTCCCATGCAATTCAGGATTAGTATGATGCCCAAAAACACCAACATACTTTCCTTTAGGAGATTGATCAAAGGCAAGGTCTGGAATAAAAGTTTCCAGATTAACAACAATGTTTTCTTCAATAGGGTCTAATGTTGCATCAGAGCTACACCCTAATAAGAAAAGTCCGAAGACGGCCAGGCTTAATATTATTTTTTTCATAGGATTTGGTAGTAATTAAATTATTTTAGGCAAATATATGTGATTACTGAGAACAAAATGTAGAAGTGTTAAAAATGTTCAGTTATCATTGAAAAATCTTACATTCTATACGCGTTATTATAGGAGATAGGATAATAAAAAACCCAATAGAATTACTCCAAATTTTGAAGCATTGAATTGATGATTTTTAGAAGTTTCAAATAAAATGGTTGTAGACACATGGAGGAGTATACCAACTACAAAAGCATTTATCTGCGTGCTATAGGTTTCAATATCAGGAATCAAATTTTTTGCTAAAGCCCCTAAAGGAGTCATTAGCGCAAATCCTATCAGGAAAGCGGCAATTTTCCATCGTGGCATTTTTGAGGCGGTCAAAAAAGAAGATATTATGAGTGCGATAGGAATTTTATGAATAAAAATACCATAAAGTAAGGTTTTATTTTCTCCGATAGGTATCCCTTCTATAAAAGCGTGGATCGCCAAACTTACAAATAACCACCAGGGAAATTTAATTTCACCTTTCTGATGAATATGACCGTGTTCTGCCCCTTTTGATCCAAATTCTAAAAGTAGTTGAAGTAAGAGTCCTAATGCAATATATAATCCGGTATCTGCGGGGGATTCTGCATATACATCAGGTAGGAATTCAAAGAGAATGATACCTAATAAAAAAGCTCCGCTAAAAGATAGTAAAAGCTTGACTCCTAAATTTATAGAGGGTTTAAATATGAGTGTCAGGATAAATCCAAGACCTACACCTAATATAGGTAGAGCGATTGCTGATATTAAGGAATAGTCTGGCATATAAAGCGCGTAAAAATACAGTATTTTTGTCGTTCAGAAACGATCCCATGGGAAACTTTAAAATGGTAGCCAAAACCTTTTTTGGCTTTGAAGAGATATTAGCACAAGAATTGCGGGCATTAGGAGCGGGGCACGTTCAGGCGGGAGTACGCCATGTATCGTTTATGGGAGATACAGGTTTTATGTACAAAGCAAACCTTTGTTGTAGAACTGCGATCAAAATTTTAAAACCTATTCACGAGTTCAGAGTGCATAATGAGTTGGATTTGTATCGCGGTATACAGAAAATACATTGGGATAATTATATGGATACGCAACGCACGTTTGCGATTAATGCCACTGTGAACAGCTCTCATTTTAGTCATTCTCAATTTGTAGCTTATAAGACTAAAGATGCCATTGTAGATAAATTTAGAAAGCGGGAAGGAGTTCGTCCTAGTGTAGATACTTTGCACCCCGATTTGCGTATTAATATTCATATCCAGCATGATCGATGTACAGTTTCTCTGGATAGTAGTGGCGCAAGTTTACACCATAGAGGATATCGAACTAAAACAAACATTGCGCCAATCAATGAAGCCTTGGCTGCTGGACTTGTCTTAATGAGTGGTTGGCATGGGCAAAGTGATTTGTTGGACCCCATGTGTGGAAGTGGTACCTTACTTATAGAAGCGGCCATGATTGCATGTAATATTCCGGCTAATCTTCATCGCAAAGAGTTTGCTTTTGAAAAATGGGACGATTGGGATCCCGATCTCTATGATCATATTGAAGCAGCTATGCTTAAACGGGTCAGAGATTGCACCTTTAAGATTAAAGGATATGATACTTCAAGTACTGTTGTTGAAAAGGCCAGAGAGAATATCCAAAGAGCGGGACTAGATGAATTTATTTCGCTTGAAGCGAAAGATTTTTTTGATACTGAAAAAGAAGGCGAAGACTTTTTACAATTAGTATTTAATCCTCCGTATGGTGAACGCATCCCTGTAGATGTGTCCACATTTTATAAAAACATAGGCGATACGCTTAAAACGGGATACCCAGGATCACATGCCTGGTTTATTACCTCAAATATGGAAAGTCTTAAGCATATTGGACTGCGACCCAGTAGAAAAATAAAAGTATTTAACGGTAGTCTGGAAAGTCGTTTTGTGAAATTAGAAATGTATGCGGGAAGTAAAAAAGCAAAATACCAGAAGTAATCTATTTTTTGCGTAATACCGGAATAAAATAGGAAATGGTATACCCAAAACCTATAGAAAAATTACTGCCATCTGTAGGTTCTCCAAAACCCGGAATATAGACATTTTGAAAATCGTCCGGAGCCGTTTCTGTAAGTAGATTCTGAATCTGAAGATTAATTCCCATAAAAATATTCGACAGAATTTCTACCTGTAAACCTATTTGCACTTCAAGCCAGAAAGCACTTAAACCATCAAATTGAATGGTATCTGTACGATCATCAGGATCAAAAATAATATCTGGAGCGTTAATGGTAAATGACTCCAATTCCTGATCAAAAGTTGAGTACCCTATGCGTACCCCTGCAAAAATGAGATTACGTTCTCCTAACCAGTTGTTGTAGAAGTTATGATTGATACCGCCTTTTAAATAACTTCCTGATCCAGATGCCGTAATATTAGAAAAATCAAGCCTATTGGTTTCATTACCCAGTTCGGCAGCTATGTACAGGCGTTTTTTAATTCTGAAATCGGCATTTATTTCAAAACCATTATAATTATCATCCAGAAAAGACCGTATAGGTTTGGAGAGATCAACACCTATTCTCAATCCATAACTGTCCCTTTTATCAAGACCGGTTGTGTCTTGTAGAACAGCATTACCTTCCTGGGCCCAAACCGCAGAACTGCAAAGCACTAGCAATAAGATGCTAATGAAATATGCGAATGTGTGCTTCGGTTTCATCTGTTATACTCGTATTAATCAGTTCTATATTTTGAATCCAGGAACCATCATCTCCTCCAAAATCCTGAGCATCGGCATTATTAAAAATGACTCTAAAACCACAGGCTTTACTTAGAAACTCTTCAGTTCTTTCATAATCAATAATAAATGTATCTGTGTTTTGAGGATTATCATCGGTAGGGTCTACAGCATTAAGAATAAACTCATAACGTGTTTGATCATTATTTGTACGTAAAGGAATAAGTACATTGGTGCCAGAAACCGCTATAAAGTTTGTTATACCATCTTCAAGAACCACACCTTCTTCTACAATAACTAGATTGCGTGGCGCTAATAACTCTGTTGGGTTGTCATTATCAAAAAACTCAATAAAAAGCTGTGGCGTTATAGGGATGTCCTGAGGACATAAATCGTCGCGTTCACAGGAAGATAATAGGCTTGTCAGAACAAGCATCAGTACACTATACTTATGTATCAAATTCTTCAAATTCAACTACGTTTTTCAAGAAGTACAACACTCTCTACATGGTGTGTTTGCGGGAACATATCAACAGGTTGGAGTCTAGTTACTTGGTATTGTGCATCCATTAGCGCTATATCCCGAGCCTGGGTTGCACTATTGCAACTTACATAAACTATTTTTTTTGGGGCTATGTTTAGGATTTGTTTAACCACATCCTTGTGCATCCCATCACGTGGTGGATCAGTGATTAAAACATCTGGGATTCCATGGGCATTAATAAAAGTATCATTAAATACTTTTTTCATATCTCCTACAAAAAAATCGACGTTGTTTATCTTGTTTAATTGTGCATTTTCTTTTGCAGCTACAATTGCTTCAGGAACGGCTTCGACACCTATAACTTTTTTTGCTTTTTTAGCCACAAATTGAGCAATAGTTCCAGTACCTGTATACAGATCATATACTAATTCATTACCTGTAAGTCCTGCAAAATCTCTGGTTATCTTATATAGCTCATACGCTTGTTCAGCATTGGTTTGATAGAAAGATTTAGCATTAATTTTAAATTGTAGCCCTTCCATTTCTTCTACAATATAATCACGACCTGCATAACAAATAACGTTCTGGTCATAAATGGTATCATTAGCCTTGCCATTAATCACATAAAGTAAAGCCGTGATTTCTGGGAAGGTTTCCTTAAGATAATCTAATAATAACGTACGTTTATCTACATCTTCCTTAAGGAATTGTACAAGTACCATCACTTCTCCCGTAGACGTCGTGCGGATCATTAAGGTACGTAGCAATCCCTGTTGATGCCTTGGGTTAAAGAACGCCATCTCATTTTTTGTAGCAAACTCCCGTATACTATTACGAATGGCATTACTAGGGTCCTGTTGTAGATGACATTTAGAAATGTCCAGTATTTTATCCCACATCCCTGCCATATGGAAACCCAATGCATTGCGATCTTCAATAATGGCATCACTTTGTATTTGTTCCAGTGTTAACCATTTACTGTCAGAAAACGAAAACTCCATTTTATTACGATAGAAATAGGTTTTTGCACTTCCGGCAATTGGGGTTACTTCCGGTAAGTCAATGTTTCCCAACCGTTGTAGATTATTAATAACTTCCCGTTGTTTATATTCCAATTGGTAACGATAATCCATATGTTGCCATTTACAACCGCCACAGGTTCCAAAATAAGAACATTGTGGCTCTGTGCGCTTTCGCGAAAGCGTATGCTGTTTTATTGCAGTTCCCTCATAATAGGACTTTCGCTTCTTAGTCGTTTGTATGTCTACCACATCTCCAGGGACGGCATTAGTGATAAAAATGACCCTTCCATCCGGTGCTTTGGCAACTGCCTTGCCTTTTGCTCCGGCATCAGTCACTTCAAGTTCTGTAAAAATTTTACGGTTTTGTTTTCTTCTAGCCATCATTCAAAAATAGCCTGTTCTAATGAAATAAGCTATATAGTTTTTGGGATTGTTTTTAAGTATCACGATTTACTTAAGAAATATTAACAAGCGGATAAATTTTAAAATTCATTTA
>CAZPTJ010000137.1:0-8636 GCA_964589085.1 uncultured Flavobacteriaceae bacterium
AGTAGTGTCCGATAAAAGAAAATAGACCGCTTTACTGCTAGAAAATAGACTATAGACTATTTTTATGATGTTGATTATATGATTTTTACAAAATCAACATAAGGCTTGTACTTTGACATTTCTCGATTTCTAAATAGTAAGGGGTTATTTTTCTTAAAATGGCTCAAACATCAGTATGTATAGAGGCTTGAGGAAATTGAAGGTTTTTTTGCCGGACACTACTGATTTAAATTATATAAAAAACATCTGAATTCAGGTGTTTTTTTTATGCGCTTTCGCGAAAGCATTATTATTATTTTTCTAAAAAATCATAATTCCTATAAAAGCGATATAGGCAATAAACAATAGCAACCCTTTTACACGATTTAGTTTTAAACGTGGACTAATATATACTAAAGGAAATAAAGCCACTGCAAAGCCGATCATCCAAAAAATATTGGTAGATAAAATGGAAGGATCATTAGGTACCAGTGGTTTTACAATAGCAGTTAATCCCAATACAGAAGCTATGTTAAAAATATTAGACCCTATTAAATTTCCTAATGAGATTGCTTTTTCCTTTTTTAAAGCGGCAATAATAGAGGCTGCCAATTCTGGAACGCTTGTTCCTATAGCTACTACAGTCATAGATATTACAGCATCACTAACTCCAACAGCTGCGGCTAATTTTTTAGCACCGCTAACGAGCCATTCCGATCCAAAATACAATGCGGTACCCCCGATAATTAACCATATAATGATTTTGATATAAGAACTGGATGCAAGATTATCATCAACACCATCTATTTCCTTATTCTTTTTGGCTCGACGTATTAAAAAGAATAAATACAAAATAAGTGCTACAACTAGACCAATGCCTTCATTGGATGACAATAGGTTATCTTGCTTTAAAAGCATAAACAACCCAAAAGAAAATAGTAGCATAATAGGACCATTAAATAGGTAAAAGTCCTTATCTATATGTAAACTTGAAATAACTGCTGTAAGACCAAGTACCAATCCAATATTGGCAATATTAGAACCAATAACATTTCCTAATGCAAAGTCAGAAGAACCGTCAAATGCAGCTTGTAAACTAACCAAAAGCTCCGGTGCTGAGGTTGCAAAAGATACAACCGTCAAGCCAATAACCATTTTGGATAGCTTTAGTTTAAAAGATAATCCAACAGAAGCTCGAACCAAGAACTCTCCTCCCACGACCAAAAGTAAAAACCCTATAAGAATCAGAAAGACACTTCCCATGAATCATTTTTTTGCGAATATACACAATGGAGCCATTTTGACTTTTTATTTTTTACAATAAGCTTCTAATTGATCGTTTTATCTTCAAAATTTCATTTTTCATCAATAAGAACTACAATCATTCATTCCAAAAACATTTCTAACTATCTGTAAAAAGTAATATACGACAGTGATAAATGCACGAAATACATTCCTATGTACTCAACTTGTTTTTACTTGATTTAGGAACACTTTTTGCTTTGACAGTTACTTAGATAATTGTACATTGGTTTAACCTATGGAAATCACTCAGGAATTTATAGTAGAAGAGAATAAGGCGATTACTCGCGAATACAAAAAACTCCTGCGCATCAGTTATCAAGCTTTGTCACGAGCTGATAAAAAGCAAATCCGAGAAGCTTTTAATCTGGCTGTCGATGCTCATAAAGATCAACGCCGTAAATCGGGAGAGGCTTATATTTTTCATCCACTAGCTGTGGCACAAATTGTCGCCAGTGAGATTGGACTAGACGCCACCTCCATAGTTGCGGCATTATTGCATGATGTCGTAGAAGATTCGGCATATACACTTACAGACATTGAACAAATTTTTGGAGAAACGGTTACACGTATTGTAGATGGTTTAACAAAAATTTCCAATTTAAAAAAAGATAGAGATGTTTCGCTTCAAGCGGAGAATTTCAGAAAAATGCTACTCACAATTAATGAGGATCCTCGAGTAATTATCATTAAAATAGCAGACCGATTGCATAATATGCAAACCATGGATGCTATGCGTCCGGATAAACAAGCCAAAATTTCTAGCGAGACCTTATATATCTATGCTCCATTAGCGCATCGCATGGGACTTTATAATATCAAAACGGAACTGGAGGATTTAGGACTGAAGTATACAGAGCCCGAAATCTATAATGACATCGCTGCAAAGATTAAAGAGAGTAAGCAACAACAGGATACTTACATTCGTAATTTCTCTAAAGTAATTGAAGATTCTCTCGATACAGAAGGTCTGAATTATGAAATAAAAGGCCGACCAAAATCTATTTATAGTATCAAGAATAAGATGGTCAAACAAGGAGTAAGCTTTGATGAGGTTTACGATAAGTTTGCCATTCGTATTATCTATAAAAGTGATGTCCAGAATGAAAAATTTCTAGCTTGGAAAATTTATTCTATAGTCACCGATCACTTCAGACCCAACCCAACACGCTTAAGAGATTGGATTTCTTCACCAAAATCTACGGGCTATGAGGCTTTGCATATCACTGTAATGGGTCTTAAAGGTCGCTGGGTTGAAGTTCAGATACGTTCCGAACGGATGAATGAGATTGCCGAAAAAGGATATGCGGCACATTTTAAATATAAACAAGGTAATACAGAGGATCAGGGACTAGACGAATGGATTAACCGCCTTCAGGAAGCCCTGGAAAACCCGGATACCAATGCTGTTGATTTTGTTGAAAACTTCAAACTCAATCTATACAATAAGGAGATTTTTGTTTTTACGCCTCAGGGTGATTTGAAATCACTTCCTAAAGGTGCTACGCCTTTGGATTTTTCATTCAGTATTCATACAGAAATAGGGTTACATACACGTGGTGCACGAGTCAATGGAAAACTTGTCCCATTAAGTCATGAATTAAAAAGTGGGGATCAAGTAGAAATTATCACTTCAGAACATGCTAAACCTACCAGTAACTGGCTGGATTATGCCACTACCGCAAGAGCACGATCAAAAATCAAATCTTCTTTAAAAGATGAGAAGAAAGAAATTGCCTCTGAGGGCAAGGTTGTTCTTATGCGCAAATTAAAATCTCAAAAGATAGTACTTAATGAAAAGGTCATTAATGAGCTTGTCACCTATTTTAAACTCAATACAAGTCTGGATCTGTTTTATCGCGTCGGTATCGGAACCATTGATAATAAAATGATTAAAGAATTTGCGACCCAGCGTAGTAATGCAATCGTTAGTTTTATTAAAAACCGTATTCGCAAGCCTTCACCACCAGAAGATGTTAACAAAGAAGAAATTACGGAGCGCTTTGATGCTTTGGTTTTTGGCAAAGACGAACAAAAACTAGATTATACCACGGCCAATTGCTGTAGTCCTATTCCAGGAGATCCAGTTTTTGGATTTACGACCGTAAACGAAGGGATTAAAATCCACAAGAATAATTGTCCCAATGCAATCCAATTACACAGTAATTATGCCTATCGTGTAATGAAAGCAAAATGGATAGACTCCAGTGCTATTGAGTATCAGGCTGAAATTAAATTGGTAGGATTGGACAACTTGGGATTAGTGAATCAGGTGACCCGAGAGATTTCGGATCATATGCACGTCAATATTAAGAACATAAATTTCACCACAAATGATGGTATTTTTAATGGTCACATAACGGTTATTGTCAAGAATAAATCACTGCTTAAAAAATTGATGGATAATCTTAAAAAAATTAATGGGATTGATAAAGTCACAAGAGTCTGATGAAGTCCTGTTTATAGCCATAGAATTCATTACCTTTACCGTTTCAAAATTATGAGTCCAAAAGCTACAATAAACAAAGATCAGGAAGTAGTAAAAAATGTATTTACGACTTACCTGGAAGAAAAAGGACATCGTAAAACTCCGGAGCGTTATGCAATTCTTCAGGAGATTTACAATAATAACGAACATTTTGATATAGAATCTCTATATATCAATATGAAAAACAAGAACTATCGGGTAAGTAGAGCAACGCTATACAATACGATAGAGCTTTTATTAGAATGTGGATTGGTGCGAAAACATCAATTTGGCAATAGTCAGGCGCAGTACGAAAAGTCCTATTTTGATCGACAACATGATCATGTAATTCTAACCGATACGGGTGAAGTCATCGAGTTTTGTGATCCAAGGATTCAATCTATAAAAAAAACCATTGAAGAGGTCTTTGATATTACTATTGACAAACATTCCCTTTACTTTTATGGTACTAAAAATAACAACAACCAATAATATATACGCATAAGCAATGGCAGTAGACTTACTACTCGGTCTCCAATGGGGCGATGAAGGAAAAGGTAAAATTGTAGATGTACTTACCAAAAATTACGATATCATAGCAAGATTTCAGGGTGGTCCCAATGCTGGACATACCCTAGAATTTGATGGTATCAAACACGTATTGCATACCATTCCTTCGGGAATATTTCATGACAATGCGATGAATGTTATAGGGAATGGAGTGGTCATTGATCCCGTTATTTTCAAACGGGAGTTAGACAATCTTAAAAAGTTTGAGGGATTAGACTATGCCTCCAAATTATTGATTTCGAGGAAAGCACATTTAATATTACCGACACATCAAATCCTCGATGCGGCTTCTGAGGCTTCCAAAGGAAAAGCAAAAATAGGCTCTACGCTTAAAGGAATAGGTCCTACTTATATGGATAAAACCGGACGCAACGGGATACGTGTTGGAGATCTGGAACTTGATGATTGGAAAAAACGCTATACGGCACTACGCAATAAGCATATCTCCATGATTGATTTTTATGATGCTAAGGTAGAGTATGATCTTAATGAACTGGAAGAAAACTTTTTTGAAAGTATAGAGGTCTTAAAATCACTGCAATTTATTGATTCTGAAGAATATCTATTTCAGGCGCAAAAAGCTGGAAAAACAATTCTTGCCGAAGGTGCCCAGGGATCTTTACTGGATATTGATTTCGGAACATATCCTTATGTTACTTCTTCTAATACTACAGCTGCAGGAGCTTGTACCGGATTAGGTGTCGCACCTAATAAAATCCAAGAGGTTTTTGGAATTTTCAAAGCCTATACTACAAGAGTAGGTTCTGGCCCCTTTCCAACAGAATTGTTTGACAAGGATGGAGAAACCATGGGACGTGTAGGGAATGAATTTGGTGCTACTACCGGACGTCCGAGACGATGTGGTTGGTTAGATCTTGTGGCATTAAAATATGCCGTACAAGTTAATGGTGTTACGCAGCTTATGATGATGAAAGGCGATGTGCTTTCAGGTTTTGACACCTTAAAAGTATGCACGGGTTACACCTATAAAGGAACAACTATTGACCATCTTCCATATAATATCGAAGCACAAAACTTAGCTCCTATTTTCACGGAGCTTAAAGGGTGGAGTGAAGATCTCACTGGTATGACAGAAGCTTCGCAATTACCAAAGGCTTTAAATGATTACATTGATTTTATAGAAGCCGAACTGGAAACACCTATCAAAATTGTTTCTGTAGGCCCTGATCGTACACAAACGATTCATCGATAGTTATTTGTTGTACCTTATAGGTCAAATCTCCTTAAGAATAGATTAATACAAACGGTATTCCTTTTGAGATACTCTTAACGGTTGCCGTTTTCTTTTTGCCTATTTTTGTTCAAAATGCTACAACGACTAACATACCTTTTGCTTATTGGGTTGTTTCTTTTTTCGCTTCAAGCGAAATCACAAGAACGGAAAGAAATCAACATCACTTCTGATGTAACCCGTATTGATGAAGCCAGCTATCCCGATGCAGTAATCATGTATAAAAAGGATAAACAGGTTTATATTATCCATGAAGGTGTTGAAATGTGGTGCGATGTCGCTTTTCATTACAAAGAAGAAAATTTTGTAAAAGCTCAGGGTAATGTACGTATGAAACAAGGAGATTCTCTGTCCATGCGTAGTCAGAATGCTGAGTATTATGGGGACACTAAGTTTGCCGTTGCTTCGGGGAAGGTCTGGTTAAAAAAAGATACCACTACGGTAACTACAGATACGATGTACTTCGATCGTATCAAGCAACAGGCTTTTTATCGTTCGGGAGGTGTAGTTACTTCGCCCAACAGTAATATTACCAGTCGCATAGGCCGATATTTTATTGAAAATGACAAAATCTCTTTTATCAATAATGTGGTTGTGACCAATCCAGAATATGTCATCGAAAGCGAGCAACTGGACTTCTATAGTAAACCGGAGCATGCGTACTTATATGGCCCTACGACGATCACTGGAGAAAACAGTGTCGTTTATTGTGAACGCGGGTTTTATGACACTAAAAATGACAATGGGTACTTCATCCAGAATTCCCGTATAGATTATGATAACAGGCAGGTTTTTGGAGATAGTTTGTATTTTGACCGGACTACCAATTTTGCTAGCGCCACAAATAATATTCGAGTCCTGGACACCACAAATAATAGCTTAATCAAGGGGCATTATGCCGAGGTGTATCGAGCAAAAGATTCTGTATTTATTACCAAACGCGCAGTAGCCATTACTGTCGAACAACAGGACTCTGTATATATCCATGGCGATCGCTTGATTGTTACTGGAAAACCCGAAGAACGTATTTTGCGAGGATACTATAATGTGAGAATGTTCAAGAGTGACCTTAGCGGTAAATGTGATAGTATTCATGTAGATCAAAAGTCAGGGCTTACCCAAATGATCCGAAAACCCATCTTGTGGAGTGGATTAAGTCAAATGACTGGAGATAGTATTCATTTAATCCACGATCCAGTGGAGGAAAAACTAGATTCCTTAAAAGTATTTGAGAACTCATTTATTGTTCAAAAAGACTCGATATCGGGATATAATCAAGTTAAAGGAAACAGGCTATTCGGTTTTTTTGACGCAAACAATGAACTGGAGAAAGTAGACATTATTAAAAATGCCGAAAGTATCACCTATATCCGCGATGAAGAAACGGGAGATCTACAAGGTATTGATAAAAGCAAATCGGCTTCGATGACGCTTATTTTCGAAGAAAAAGCCATTATAGATGTCTATAAGTATAAGGGTATTAAAGGAGATATCTGGCCCGAGTCACAATTTCCGGAGCAAGCCCAAAAACTCACAGGATTTAATTGGCGCGGTGATGAACAACTCTTATCCAAAGAAGATATCTTTATTGATGAACCGCCATTCGAACTGGTAAAAATTAAAGGAATTCCATTACCAAAGATTGAAGAAGGTTTCTTTGAATCTCCAGAAGAAGGTGAAGAAATCAAGATCCCAAGTGCTTCGGATCTTCTCCCCAAAGATTTGGAAAACCGGGAGGAAGATAAGCCAAAAATTGGCGTGGACGCTGCCGAAGAAGATGACGTCACAAAAGCCTATCGTGAGTACCTGGAAAGCAGGAATGCTATTAATACAGCGCCAAAAAAACCTTCGCCTCTATTAAAGAGAAAAACAAGCGATTCTATTCCTAATGCTAATCAAGGAATCCCGGAAAAATAGGGTGTGATATAGGCTCTTTTTAGTATTTTCACCTTTTATGAAATCAGATTTCCTTACATATCAGGCGCAAACGACACCACATCCTCTTGCTTTAGAAATTGATCGTGCTGAGGGATCTTATATCTATGATCGATCAGGAAAACAATACCTGGACTTTATTGCTGGCGTTTCTGCCTGTAGTCTAGGACATCAACATCCTGCCGTAAAAGCGGCAATTCAAGAGCAATTGGATCGATATCTCCATGTGATGGTGTATGGTGAATATGCTCAAGAACCGGCTGTAGCGCTTTCTAAACAACTCGCTACCCTCCTACCCGATCCTTTGGATACCACCTATCTGGTGAATAGCGGTACCGAAGCTATAGATGGTGCTATTAAACTGGCTCGTCGTTATACGGGACGCACAGAGATCATTGCGGCGCGGGACGCCTATCATGGGAATAGTTATGGTGCCTTGAGTCTGATGAGTATGGAAGAACGGGTAGCACCTTTCCGACCCGTTATTGGTGATATTGCATTTATAGATTTTAACGGAGAAGATTACCTACAAAACATTACCACCAAAACGGCGGCTGTTGTATTGGAGACTATCCAAGGTGGCGCTGGTTTTATCCTACCAAAGGAAGGTTTTCTTAAAAAAGTAAAAGAACGTTGTGAAGCCGTTGATGCACTATTGATCCTGGATGAAATCCAACCTGGTTTTGGACGTACAGGTGCTCTTTTTGGTTTTGAACATTATGATATTGTCCCCGATATCTTGGTGATGGGAAAAGGAATGGGCGGCGGCATGCCCATAGGGGCTTTTACCGCTTCACGCGAAATGATGCTTAGCCTTTCGGACAATCCAAAGTTAGGTCATATCACCACCTTTGGGGGACATCCTGTGATTGCCGCAGCGGCACTGGCTACGCTTAAGGAAATTACAAAAAGTGCTTTAATGACGGACGCTTTAAAAAAAGAACGGTTATTTCGAGAATTACTGATACATCCCCTGATTATCAAAATCCGTGGTAAAGGCTTGATGCTGGCAGCCCTTACTCCTACCGCCGAAATTACTTCTCAAATTATCCTGCGTTGCCAGGAAAAAGGATTGATCCTGTTCTGGTTGCTTTTTGAAGGACGAGCGATCCGTATTACACCACCTTTAAC
>CAZPTJ010000138.1:0-7206 GCA_964589085.1 uncultured Flavobacteriaceae bacterium
ATTTAATAACAAAAAGACTTGATTAAAGACAACTCGACCATTAATAATGACAGTTGAGTAGGCTTTATTCGCTTTCGCGAAAGCGTAAAACTACATTTACATCATTAATAACGGCTAACATTTAAAACATAATATCATGAAAAAAATAATCGTATTACTCGTATTACTACTCACTATCAATACGTTTGCGCAAAAAGAAACAGGCGCTACACTCACAATAATCATAGAAAATGTGCCTAACGACAAGGGTAAAGTAAACCTCGGACTTTATAATGAAGCTACATTTATGAAGGCCGCACCTATTCAAAGTGCTTCTGGTAAAACCACGGAACGCACGGTCACATTAACACTTACTGATGTTAAACCCGGACAATATGGCGTAAGTTGTTTTCATGATGAAAACGACAATGATCGCATGGATTTTGAAGCAAATGGAATGCCTAAAGAAAGTTATGGTGTTTCCAATAATATCATGAGTTTCGGACCACCATTATGGAGTGATGCAAAATTTGAGGTATCTGGTGAGGACATGGAAATCACCATACGTATGTAATCCTAAATAATAAGACATCATTTTAGAAGCCGTTTTCTTAAAAGGAAACGGTTTTTTTATGCTATACTTAATTTTCTTGCAACAATCATAAATTTTATTGATAGTATTAGTACATTTATATCTAGATAAACAATAATAATTTATGACCATAACTCAATTGCGCTACGTACTTGCTGTCGCCGAACATCAAAACTTCACAAAAGCTGCTGAAAAAACCTTTGTTACGCAACCCACTTTAAGTATGCAAATACAAAAGCTTGAAGATGAGCTTGACATTTTGATTTTTGATCGTGGTAAGAAGCCTATAGAGTTAACAGAAATAGGTCGTAAGATTGTAAATCAGGCAAAAAACATTGTTAACGAGTCTAATCGTATCAACGATATTGTAGATCAACAGAAGGGGTACATTGGGGGTGAATTCAGATTGGGCGTTATTCCTACGGTCATGCCTACATTACTCCCGATGTTTCTAAGAACATTTATAAAGCGATATTCTAAGGTAAAGCTTAAAATTGAAGAGCTTAACACAGAAACTATTATAGAACGTCTGGAAGATGGGCACCTAGATGCTGCCATCGCAGCGACACCATTGGACGCAGAAAATATTAAAGAAAGACCTTTGTATTACGAACCCTTTGTCGCTTATGTCCCTCAAAACCATAGATTATTTGATACTAAATCTTTGGAATCTGCAGATCTGAATCTGGACGATATGTTATTACTTGAAGACGGTCATTGCTTTAGAGATGGAGTCATTAATCTATGCAAGGCTACAAAGAGTTATAATGATGAAACGTTTTCGCTAGAGAGTGGAAGTTTTGAGACTTTAATAAAACTATCTAATGAAGGATTGGGAATGACGTTATTACCATACTTACATACACTAGATATTGATGAAAAGGAAAAGGCATTCTTAAAACATTTTAATCTTCCCACTCCCGCTAGAGAAGTAAGCCTAATCTATCATAAGAGTGAACTTAAAATGCAAATTATAGAAGCACTACGTACTACTATTGCCTCAATAATAAAAGGTGCTATTGCTTTTCAAAACGTAAAAATTATAAGTCCTATTCCTAAGAACTAAAAATTTGTTTGATCAAGGGTTAAAGTATATCAGACAATGATCCAAACCAGGATTCTTTTTAATAAGGTTTTGAATCCAAATTTTTAATTCTTCTATTTCGTAGGGAAGTAATCGTTCAACCGCTTTTTGAAGTTCTTTACAAAATAATACACTATCAAAACTCACTTTATTAAGTACAGTTTTTGTGTATTCAAACATCGCTCTTGCCATAATTCGAGAAAATTGATAATCAAAAAATTTAAAAGAGTAAAAATGTTACAATAAGCTGGTTGTTTTTAGAGGTTGATACTCTTTAAAGATACGAAGTTTTGTTCAATTTGTTGTTCATATCCTTACATTAAAACTGTTATTATTTCATCAAAAAATCATAATATGATAATAATCAGCGCATTAAAATCACCTATTATCCCCATCCAATAAATCTCCCAATCCTCCGAGTATAGACCCCTCTCCTCTAGATTTCCCGCCTCTGGAAGGCGCTAATGCCAATACCCTATTTGCCAATCTACTAAAGGGTAAAGACTGAATATATACAGTTCCAGGCCCGGTAAGTGTTGCAAAAAATAAACCTTCACCTCCAAAAATTGTATTCTTAATACCTCCTACAAATTCTATATCATAATTTACCGTATTATCAAAACCTATAATACAACCTGTATCCACTTTGAGTTGTTCTCCGGGACTTAATTCTTTTATTAAGGTAGTCCCGCCGGCATGTACGAAGGCAATACCGTCGCCTTCAAGCTTTTGCATTATAAATCCTTCTCCACCAAATAAACCGCGACCCAGTTTTTTAGAAAACTCTATGCCTACGGAAACTCCTTTAGCAGCACATAAAAATGCATCTTTCTGACAAATAAATTTGCCTCCATTGAGTGCAAGATCAATAGGTATAATCTTTCCAGGGTATGGAGATGCAAAACTCACTTTTTTCTTACCTAACACATCATTGTAAAAAGCCGTCATAAAAAGACTTTCACCAGTGAGTAAACGTTTTCCCGCTCCAAAAATCTTTCCCATCAACGAACTGTCTTTTTGTGACCCATCCCCAAATATGGTGTCCATACGAATACCATCTTCCATCATCATAAAACTACCAGCCTCAGCAATGACCCCTTCTTGCGGATCCAGCTCTATTTCAACATATTGCATTTCTTCTCCATAAATAATATAGTCTATTTCGTGTGCTTTCATTTTAGTGATTTTAAAAGATTTAAGTAATAATTAATTTGTATTTAAATTGGTAATTACGTTACATTGTTTATATTTATTTTTAATATTTTTTTAAAATCATTAGTTTGTTTAATTAGATTTTGTTTTTTTTGAACAAATTTTAGTGTTTTTTTAACTCATATATATTTTGTTAAAATTACACGCTACGTTAACTTTAACGAATCTAAATAAAGCATATGAATTCAGATCTTATAGCAGAAGCTACAGCTTATGAACAAAAAAGGCTGTCCTTTAAAACGACGGATGATCGTATTAATGCCTCAAGAAAATTGAGACAGCTCATCTTAGATCTCAATGAAATTTATAAAGAAACAAAAGATAGCGATCTTATGGATCTTATGAAGAAACTAACTGAGAAGAAGAAGAAAGTAGAGGTGCGATTAAAAGGAAGAATGACGAGTAGTTAATCCTTAATTTGTTCATTATAAATTAAACCCAAACTGTCTAACAGTTTGGGTTTTTTATTTTATTCCTATGGTATAGTTTTATTACAGTCGTACTCCGAAGCCAAAGTTAATACGGATACCGTCATCACCTGTAAACACCCCTAGTTGACCAGAAATAAGGTCTACGGCATTTACCCAAAAACCTCCTCCTACTCCACTATGCCATACATTCGCATCAGATGTAGGATCATTGTCTACCCAAACACGTCCCACGTCAAATCCACTAAAGATTCCTAATTGAACTGGTAATAAACCTGTTCTCGTTCTCTTAAAACTATAACGTAAATCTGCACTACCAACAAAAGAAGATTCTCCTGTAAAACGTTCATTTCTATAGGCGCGTAATCCCGTATTAGCTCCTAGGGTTGCTCCCTGGAAAAAGTCATAGTTTTCTAATATGGAGCCCGTATTATATTGTCCTTGAATTTGTGTTTTCAGAACCAGTTTCTTATTTCGCGTAAGCGCATTGTAAAAAGCCAGTTGATGTTTAACATATCCAAAAGAACGATCACTATCATCTAGGTTTGTTTTACCACCTAAGGTTATTCCAAATATCATCCCGCGAGAAGGGTTAGCAGCATTATCTGCACTTGTATAATTATATGCAGCTTCTCCTCCTAAAAAGGTTTGATCATCAAAAATATCCGGATTTGACGATAATAATTGATCGTTAATTCTTCCCAATCCAGGAACAGTAACGATACGATTACTTGTTGAATCAATTTCTATATTTTCAATAATTCCTTTAATACTAAAGACACTCCCGAAACGATTATCCCGTATCAATCCAATTCCTAAAGCAAGATTTCTGTTTCGTACACGATTAAAGTCTAAATCAAGATCATCTTCATCATTCAAACCTAACGCATCAATAACCGCATCTGTATTCTCAAAATCATCAATATTGGCATCAAAATTCTCCGTTTCATTACCAATTCCAAAGAAGTTACGCGCAAAACCATCTGAGGTATAACGCACATTTATATCCAAATCCCATTTCCCAACAGTATTAATGAAAGTTCCTTCATATCCTAAATCAAAACTACTTGATGCGGTGAAGTATCCCGCTTTAAATATGTGTCTGCTAGCATATGGGACATCTTTAAAACTACTTATGGTATAAATATCCTGAAGTCCAATACGTATACCATCATCGGGATTTCCTCCTAATGAAGGGATAACATTATTAACACGTTTTAATGTTTTATTAAAATTATAGGTATTGTAAGAGTAATTATGAGAATTACGTACCACAGCACCCTTATTCTTGATTATTGTATTAGGTTGATCTCTATGATTATAAAGTTTAACCTTACGGCCATTCTCAATAGTATACTGATCATCTCCCTGACCACCAATTATACGTAAGGGAACGGGTCTTTTACCTTTACCACTTACTTTAAAACTGTCACTATCATCCAAACCATATAACCAAATCTCATCGGTATCCTTACTATTTACAGTATAACTACGATATGGGATTGCTTCTGGTGTTCCTCCCTTAATACGAAAAACATCTACACTTGTTGTACCATTGCCTCTAACTATATCAAAATAATCATCTTTATCTGTACCCGTAATTACCACTAATTGAGATAAGTAATCAAAATAACGACTTGCAATGTCTTGCATATAGCCTTTACGTTCTTTTAATTTTGCTTTGATCCCCTCAAGTACATCGTCCTGTACTTCTTGAGGAAATTCATCAAAAGCATCATCAATAACGGCATCGGTTAAATTATTCTGGATATATTCTGCTTGCTTCACCCAATCTTCTTTATTGCTATTTCCGGTGAGTCCTCTATCCAGTTTAATTCCAGCACTATTAATCCACTTAATATCTTTCAACTCACCATCATATTCCTGAAATTGTCGTGCTGGAGGGTTAATTAATCTAAAGAAATCCAATAGCTTACCATCATAATTAGAAAAGGCCTGATCTCTATCTCTTGGGATAGGTCTATATCTTTTTATACCATCAGATCCATCAAAACGTGCCCATCTCCATTGATCAGCATGACGATCCCAATCTCCTAATAGCATATCAAATAATCTGGCCCTTATATAGGCTGTTTCATCCATTTGATATTTTTCATCTCGCCTTAACTTCTTTAAAACATCTGCCGTACTTTCGATATCGTCTGGCTTTCCAAATGAAGCTACATCCAGGAATCCATCATCAGGACGTTCCTCTATTATATAGAGTTCATCTCCATAATCTGCATTATACTTACCTAAAGCAGGATGCTTGGGGACATATAACAATTGTGGATTGGTATGATAAACACCAATAGCATCTGCAAGTGGACCTATAGCAAAAGTCGCATATGGATGACTTGAAGTATAAAAATCGAGTAATGTATTTTCCGTAAATGAATCTTTAAACTCATCTCGTATAAAGTTTTCTTTAAAGACAACGCTTTGCAAAAACTGAACAGCACTCTTCTTCACTGCTCTCAATGCATAATTCCTTCCATTTTTGTCAATAAGACGAAGAGAACGTGTTTGATGTCCTCCTCCTTTTCTATCGATGCTAAGTCCTCCCATTAAGGTATCTAAAGTAGCCACCGGAACTTTGATATCAGTACCGTAAACATAACGATAATGATTTCCCCATAATTTTTTATATGACTTCTTTTTGTCTACAGCTTCTTTATCATATATCGTCGCTGTTCTATTAGATTCGAAACGACTAGATAAACCTGAAGTATCATAAGAATCATCCTGACCGGTATGTACCTCTGTTTGGAAAAGCAATTCAGGCTCTCCTCCTTTTGCGCTATAATAGCGCACGCTAGAAGAACCATCCTTTGCAACCGTCAAACTTGTAAATCCCTGTCCTCCATATGAAAACAATCCATCGTTACCTAAACTTGCAGCGGAATGTTTAGACCCTGCGCCACTGACAATTTGTTTAATACCATCATGATCTATGTACTGCAGATTATGTTCATGACCTGAAACAAAAATAGCTTTATTAGTATCTCTGGCTAGTGTAGATAAACGCTTCATCATCCTATTATACTGTTCATGATAACGATCCTGAGGAGATACTCCTCCTTGAGCTCTTATTTGAGTTATCAACGAGCCTATAACTGGTAATGGGATTTTAGATTGAAACGGGAAAAGATGTTTATCAATAGGAAAATTACCTCCATGCAGACCATTAGTAAACATGGGGTGATGCATTGCTACGATAATGGTTTTTTCATTATTCTTTTTGAAAATACCTTCGATTTCTAAAAAGAAATCTTCTCTTGTTTTTATTTCACAATCATCATTCATTAAAGGATTATTATCCCAATTCTCCAGATACCATTGTGAATCTATGGCAATAATAACAATGCTTCCATTTACATCAATTTTTTCAATAGGACACCCATCTTTAGGTTGGAAGGCCTTTTTGTTATCCATTGCTTTTTTAATATATTTTTCCTGTCGTTTCAAACCTGTAAGTCCTTCACTTCTCCAATCATGATTTCCTGGAATAAATATAGAATGTCCGTCAAATTTTCTGGCAACGTCAAGTTGGGCATTTAATCTATATTCTGCCTCATCTCTTCCTTCCGTTCCTTCTGCAGAGAGACCATTATCATAGATATTATCACCTAGATAGATCAGATAATCATCTTTGGATTGATTAGTCTCGATAGTTTTTTCTAGTGCAATTAATGCATCTGTTGATTCAAGTGTTTTTGCATTGCCTGCATCGCCTATAAAGTAAAAGGTTCTGTCTCCATTATCATTTGAAGTGTTAGAAGTCAAAGTATTTGCATCATCTGCGTACTGAGGACTATACGTAGCACATTGTACTAAGAAAAATGACAACAAAATACATAGTGATTGGTGTTTGGTACTCATATTATCATTTTTGGTGTTATTTTTAGTGT
>CAZPTJ010000138.1:7306-8609 GCA_964589085.1 uncultured Flavobacteriaceae bacterium
GTGTTATTTTTAGTGTAATTTTAGGACTAACAATCCAACAAAAAAAACTTTTTTATGTCAGAGTTACTTGAGGCGACAAATGCTTATATAAAACAACTTTTGGACGAAAAATTACCTAAAACTTGTATTTATCATAACTATGTACATACTCAACGTGTGTATAAAAGTACGAAAGAAATTGTTGACGGTATTGGACTTAACGCTGCCGATCGGGAGGTCGTATTACTAGCAGCTTTATTGCATGATACGGGTTATACTGAAGGTTGTGAAGCTCACGAGGAGAAGTCTGTAGCCATTGCAGAAGCTTTTTTACAAACTCAAAATATTAGCTCTGAAGTTATTGATAGCGTATCCAAAACTATTATGGCTACAAAAATGGAATCAGTTCCTCAAAATGAATTGGAAAAAATCCTTCGTGATGCTGACGCTTCTCATTTTGCTAAAGATTACTTTCAAGAGGCCAGCGAATATTTACGTCAGGAATTACGTATTCAAGGTATAAAAGATCATTCATTATCAGAATGGCGCGAAGCAAATATTGATATGTTTACTACAAAACATAAATATTATACTGATTATGCCATTGAGCATTGGAAACCTCGAAAAGACGAAAATCTCCTAAAAATGATAGCAGAAAAAAAGGAAGAGAAAAAAGAAAAGAAGAAGGAAAAACTCAAGGCTAAATTAAAAGATGAAAGCCCTGAAAAAGCTGTGCAATCCATGTATAGGGTGACACTGAAAAATCACATTAAATTAAGTGACATTGCAGATACAAAGGCTAATATACTTCTTTCTGTTAATGCAATTATTATTTCTGTAGCGTTATCTAATCTGATCCCAAAATTAGACAAGAATGACTATCTAATTATTCCAACAGTTATATTTGTTTTTTTTAGTATTGTTTCCATGATACTATCTGTTCTTGCTACAAGACCTAACGTTACTCAAGGAAAATTTACAAGAAAAGATGTTGAAGAAAAGAAAGTAAATCTATTATTTTTTGGCAATTTCCATCAAATGAGTTTAAGTGAATTTGAATGGGCGGTGAATGAAATGATTCAAGATAAGGACTATATTTATTCTGCACTTACAAAGGATTTATATTTTTTAGGTATTGTATTAAATAGGAAGTATCGTATACTAAGAACAACTTATACTATATTTATCGTTGGCATCGTATTATCAGCGATAGCTTTCGCAATATTTTTTGAAAAACCTATTGAGGTTGAACCGAAAGAAATAGTCTCCTATATTTCTAACTCTTTCATAAGGTCATCGTACGTATAGTACATTTTTTGCTCGT
>CAZPTJ010000139.1:0-8576 GCA_964589085.1 uncultured Flavobacteriaceae bacterium
CATCCAGAATTGGGTATCATAACACTCGAGCAACTGCTGTCTACTTGGACCGTTCATGATTTAGGTCATATTGGGCAAATTGCACGAGTGATGGCAAAACAATATGCCTCAGCCGTAGGTTCTTGGGCCGCATATCTCAATGTTTTAAAATAATTCTAGCCATACACGTTCGAAAACTTCTCAAAACGGATTCTCATCCATTTTATGTAACATTCCTATACTTTCTGCGTTCTTATAGTCCTAGGCAAATAGCCTATTCATCAATCAACTAAAAGAACGCCCATTATGATTCAACAATTTTTTATTCTCTGTTCCGGAGCAGACCGAGACATCTTGGAAACCTGTTCCCGTGGCGAAAAAAACAAATATGCTGGTATAGGAGCAACCGTCCTTTTTACAGCAATTCTAGCTGCTATTGCCGCTAGTTATGCACTATTTACCGTATTTGGAAACCCCTATAGAGCGATGCTTTTTGGGCTTTTATGGGGAGTTATCATCTTTAATATTGACCGATTTATTGTTTCTACCCTTAAGAAAAGAGAAAAATGGTGGCAGGAATTTGGTATGGCGATTCCTCGTATTATTCTAGCCGTTATTATTGCTATTGTCATTTCAAAACCATTGGAATTAAAAATCTTTGAAAAAGAGATTGATCAGGTGATGCTTTCGCGAAAGAATGATCTCACTCTTGAGAATAAAGATCAGATCCTAGCACAATATACCCCAGAAATCCAACGTCTGGATGCCGAAACTTCTCAACTAAAAACTGAAATTACCACTAAAGAAAACGAAGTAAACGCCTTATATGACACCTTCATCTCAGAAGCCGAAGGTACAGCAGGAACGGGACTGTTAGGAAAAGGACCCGTCTATGAAGAGAAGCGGGAGAAACATGATGCTGCCCTTGCGCAGCTTGCAGAGTTACGTACAGCAAATCAGGCAAAAATTGTCCGTAATGAAACGCAGAAGGAAACGCTACAAGAACAATATAATGCAGCGGTTCATGGGAGTCAACCCATTATCGATGGCTTTGATGGTTTGATGGCTCGCATCGATGCCATGAAAGAATTGCCATGGCTGCCCTCATTGTTTATATTTCTCTTGTTTTTAGCATTGGAAACAGCACCTATTTTTGCCAAGCTTATCTCGCCAAGAGGCGAGTATGATATCAAACTGGCTGATCACGAAGCGACTATTAAAGCCTGGTCTACTCAGAAGAAACGGCAACGTGAAATCCTAACGGAAACTGATCATATTGTCAATGATCGTGTGTATACAGATATTGCTAGTGAAGAAGACCTGTACAACTACAAAAAGAAAATGGCTAAAGAGATTATGAAACGTCAGCAAGATTCATTTTACAGGCGACAAACTAAGATTTTAGGGTAACCCTATTTTTTAAGCTGCAATAACAACTTCCAAAAGTTTTGCTTTTTTAGCAAAGAAAAAAGTATCATCCGAATCTGTTGGAAGCAATGCGGCATCGCCTTTATAGAGTATTTCGGTTTCGCCATTAATGGTTACCGATATGAATCCGTCAATACATAAGACAAAAACGAAATCGGCAGATTTAATATATTCCTGAATATAACTTCCATTTAACGGCAGGACATTAGTATAAAAATGATCTCCCTCAAGTATATCTCCTATTTGTTCATAGATGTTTAATGCAATAGGATATGCTTTTGTAGGACTGATCGTGATTTTTTCGTTCAGACAAGCGCTTATTTTTAAAGGATAAAAACTCATATAGGACTAAAGCTTTATTAGGCCGCTATAGCCATTTCAGGAAATGAAACTGATGATTCTCTAAGTTGATACTCGTAATTATCATAAGCCGCAACAGCTATATTTGAAAATGTATAGGAGAGCCCGATATGAGCCAGTCGCATAGGAATTTGAAGCGCATCTTTCATACCTAATTTAGAATCTTCAACATGTTCCCATCGCATTAAGGGTTGCTCAAAAATATGTTGCATTACCTGATCCTTTCCAAGGAATTTTTTCAGACGTAAGAAGATCTCAATATCAAATAACCATCTACTCATAAATCGTTTGCCGTAAACTACAGGGACAATACTTCTGGAAAATACTTTTGCTCCACATTGTGTATCACGTATTGGCAGACCTAAAATGATTCCCGTAAACTGTTTAATACATTTGGAAAATAGATTTCTAAAAAAGTCCCGCTTGATACCATTGTTTTTCCCTTTATTACGCGAACCAAAAACAACCGTAAGTTGATCTTCAGATTTCAAAGTTTTCACCAAGTCTTTGAAATCTTTGAAATCTGTAGATAAATCGGCATCAATAAAACCAATATGAGCAATTTCTTCCAATTGGTACAAAAAACGCACCCCTGCTCGTACCGCAGTTGCTTTACCTGAGTTTCTTTTAACATCAACAATACTGATGCCGTTTGGCACACGTTTTTTCATGTTCTTTAAGACGGTCAACGTTTGATCTTTACTTCCATCGTTTACAAAACATAAATGATAGTCATTGTGTGTCTTAATAAACTTTACAAAAGCCTCTTGATTTAAACGCTTTGCTTCGTTATAGCAAGGGATAATAATTCCTGTTTTCATAATTCTGGGGTTTAAAATTTGCACTATTTTTTGTATTGTACAGGACAAACGTAGAGAGATCTGTCTGCTCGTAATCGCATTTTTCGGTGGATGGACATTTGCTGTAGACCAATGTCATTTATCGAAGGATAGCTCAAATAGCTAATGCCTTATCTTTGACTACAAAGAGATTAGCATTCATATGCCATTAACAAAAACCAATAAATACCTGATCTGTGCGTTACTACTGGCCGTGATTTTTCACGGTTCGGCCATGTTTTTCACTTTAGAGAAAACCTACGATGCGTTGATTCATTTATTTTTTGCAAACCACTATGCAAACCATTGGTTTGAGCCTTGGAATTATAGCTGGTATACAGGTTTTACCACCATGGGATATCCACCTCTTGTTCATCAGTGCATTGCCTTATTATCAGGTATTGGCGGATTGAAATTTGGATTATTTACGATAACCCTTATCGCTGTTCTTCTATTTATTACTGGTGTGTATCGTTTTACTCTGGTTATTGTCCCACAACAAAAAGTAGCAGGATATGCAGCCTTACTAGCCGTTTTTTCTTCTTCCTTTGTGGAGACTTTGCATCTTTTCGGTCAGTTACCTAGTATTATAGGTATCGCTGTATTGATGCATGCCTTACCAGAAATCTACTCCTGGATTCGGACAGGCAATCATCAAGCCTTGGGAAAAGCATTTGCTTTAATTGCTATTACAGTAACTTCTCATCATGTGACGCCCATATTCGGCATGGTGTTCTTTATTTTCCCATTGATTGGTCTTGCCATTATGGATGCTTCCCGCGAAAAAACAGACAGCAATAAAGCCGTTACTTTTCTACTATTTCTGAAGACCTTAATTCGCCATATAAAACGTATCATTCTTTTTGGGTTTGGTTCCTTAGTCCTTATCGTTGGTTGTATACTCCCTTACTGGATCAATACCAAAAACAATCCCATTACTCAGGTTCCTATTCCCCATGGTTCTCGTGATAATTTCTTGGAAGTCACCTCTTCGGGACTTGTATTTTTCCTTATTCCCTACGGGATGTTACTGTTATTGATTCCCTATTTTGTGTATCGATTCTATAGCAAACGACTCCTCTTTTTTGGTTTGTCCTTTACCTTGCTTGTTGTCTTAGGAACTGGAGGTACAACCCCTATCCCAAAGATGGTACTAGGAGACAATGCTTTCAATATACTGACGCTGGATCGCTTTACTCTATGGGCATCTATTATGGCTTTACCCCTTTTTGGAGAATTCTGTTATCGCTTTGTTGAAGGTGTGTATAAAGAAGTATTACAACGGAAGTGGGGAACTATAATGCATCGCATTTCAGGTGGTGTACTAGCTATTACCTTTATTTTCTTTGCTGTATTTACCATATCCCTGGGGCGTTTTCGTCCATCACAACCGCAAAAAATAGATATGCAACCCATTGTTAATTTTCTGAATCAGGATGATCATGACAAATGGCGTTATCTTCCATTAGGTTTTGGAGATCAGATGGCATGGTTATCTACACAAACAAAGGCAACTACTGTTGATGGCAATTACCATTCAGCTCGTAGATTACCTGAACTCACAACAAGAGCTGTTGAACGTTTGGAAAACTCAAAATTTCGAGGAATAGAGGGTATTGGTTCGCTACAGGAATTTCTAACCGTTCCTGAAAAGTATCATTTAAAATATGTCTTTTCTAATGACAAGTTCTATGATCCCATTCTCTATTTTACGGGTTGGCATCGTCTTAATCGATTGGCAAATGGGATTATGGTTTGGGAGAAAGCAGGAATTAATCCGTTAGCTGTTGTTCTTCCAAAAGAAGATGTTCCAGAGTATCAAAAACTACTTTGGGGAATCATTCCGATATCAACCATAGGCATTTTTATATTACTTGCACTTTATGGTTTATGGAAACGTTCATTTCAACAGATTACATCACACATATTAACACCTTTCAAGACAGTATTACCTTCTCCTACAACCCAAAGAATTGTGTATTATAGTTCTTTGTTTTGGGCACTTATCATTACGATTATTACCATTACAACGACCTATCAATGGTATAGTAGGAATACGCGTCAACAACCCGAACAGGTCATTAAGGCGTATTATGACGCTTTGGATTTTAAGAACTATAAAAGTGCTTATACCTATCTTAATCCTAAAAGTGGAAAAGACATTACTCAATTTATGTTGGAAATTTCTGTATCTGACGGGCTTTTGAGTTCCTATGCTAAGCTTGACGCCATTGACATAAAAGTCACAGCAATGGATAATGCTTTCGCGAAAGCGACAGTTAATACAACCTGGATCACCCCACTGAAAGAAATCCATGAATCCAAGGTACACGAACTTATAAAAATAGATGGAGACTGGTATTTACAACCGGAAACTATGGATCCTGATATTCCACCTGATCAATTGTTTGTACAAAACACCCCTCAGTTTTATAACCACGGTAAACGTAGAATCACTTCAGAACAAACCTATCACGAAGATGTATTAAAACAACCTGTGGTGGAAGTGTTATCTGCTCGTTTAGTAACTTATAAGGACCAGTATAGTATTGTAGGAGAAATTCAAAATGTTGATCACATTCCGGCAGATCTCGCGATTGAGGGAAGCCTTTATGATGATAGTGATACCGTATTGGCCAGCTACAATGCCAGGGATGTAATGAAACACAAATTGTTACCTCAGGAAGTAACTCCATTTCGTATTGATTTTAGTCCTATTGCCTGGAAGAATAAGGAAGCACAGGTGCCACAGACATTCAGTCTGGCGGTAAAAGCTAATGTTGCTACCACGGATATTCTTCCTACGATTACCTTAGGCGAATTGGTGCTTCAGGAAGATCAATTATCCGGGATGCTTTTTAATCAAAGTATAGCGGCCGCTACCATCCCTCAATTATTGGTTGCTGTTTACAATGATCAAAAAGAATTATTATGGGTCACTCCTCATTATATGGATGAAAGTGTACGTCCTCAACGACAGACAGATTTTGATATCTTACTAGCTTCAAGTATGCCACTTGATATCTGTATAGACAGTTCGGCATATACCAGCGTCAATGGATTGCCTAATGAGCGTATTAGCCAAAAAGTAGTCCCTGATCGCAATACAGAAATACAGACCAACTCCTGGATAAAAACGGCACAGGGTTATATCACCATAAAAACTAATGCTTTTATCGGTCAACAAAAACAATGAAACTAAAACACTACATATATCTGAGTTTACTTGTACCGATCATTGCAGTAGTAGTGCTTTGGTTCTTAGCTGTAGATAAAACAAATTATGAATCCTCGTTTCCCCCAACACAAGCACAATTGCTATTACCCGACGCACCTATTGTTGCAGGAAGTCCACTCTGTTTGGAAGTTAAAATCACAAGTTCAGATCCTTTGGAATTAGCCCCAGATCTAATCTGGTCCTCCAGTTATGGTACGACTATTTTTACACTGGACTATGAAGATTCTGGCTTATCATGTTTCTCTATCCCGAAATCCTACACCCAACAGGCAGGAGAAGTCTTCTGGCAACTAGTGAGTGAACAACAACTTGTGGATCAAGGTGTCCTTACCATTCTTCCTGACACCTCGGCCATTGGTGAAATAGCAACCTATCTTGGCCCACGAAGCATTACCGCCAACCCAAGAGACTATACAATGCTGGTAAGCGTTCCGACAGACCATTATGATAATCTCCTACTGGAAAACACCGCAGTGGTTTTAAAAACCCATTATCAGGGAGTCACAAAGACTACAGATTATGGCGTGGAACAAGGCATCGTCTGGCAACGCATCCCAGCTCCTTTACAAAGTGGTCGTATGAGTACGACAGCAACAGTAGGCGCACAATCAGGAAAAGAACTAGTGGTTGATGTATTTCCGGATCTGGCAACCTCCTTTACCATAGCAGCAACATTAATACATCCGTATGCCGATGGCAATGAGCAACTCACTTTAAAGACTTCTCAAATCAAAGATGTCTATGGCAATATCATTGACGACGGAACGCTTATTACCTTCCTTATAGAAAATGAACAAGGACAACTATGGCAAACTACAGGGACTACCATTCAGGGTTTTGCTTTCGCGAAAGCATTACATCCCGAGACCCCTTCGCAATGGCATATTAAAGCCGTTATCGAAGGTATTGTTGAGAGTCCTTCCATCGATATCACGTTTAAATCTATACTTAATGAGATTATGATAGGGTTTTCCGAAGATCAACGTGCTATCACCGTGGGACCATTAACCAGTTATCTGGGTCAACGCATACCTGATGGGATACAAGTCCAGCTTTTTATATCAGAAAGTGATACTCCTATGGAAATGGCTACTGTTGATGGTTTTGCAAGATTCACACTGCCTGAAGCGCTATATCCAGCAGGTGATTATACGGTCGAGATACAAACACTGGGAATCACCAGAACACAAAAGTTATTCCTGCAATGAACATGAGTAAACTCACATATCGCACGCTTATTCTACTTGCTTTTGTCACCGTAAACGGGTTTATTCTTTTTGGAATCAGTCAGGTATTGGCTTATCTCAATACGGGTGCTGATACTAGCAAACTATTGCATATCGGTACCGCACTTAAAACCGATTATACACCAGAGGTTCAATGGATCGATACCATAAATCCCGGAAGACCATTGGAAACATATGCACAGCAAAAAATCACCAGAGATTATCTGGATGCCTGGTATGTGCGACAACAGGCTTTTAATGGTGGAGATCGTAGTGGTATTGAGGATCATTATACGGCAAATAGTCGGCAAAAATTATATACGCTGCTTGATCAAAACAGTCAAAACAACATTCGCATAGAGAGCACCACGCTTTCCCATACCCTCAGTCTGGAATTTTATAGTGCAGATGGGACACTCGCTGTACTTACCGACAACCATCTCAGGCGATATCAACGCGTCTTTAAAAATGATTTTTTACAATATCAAGGGGAAGAACAAGCAAGTTACCGTATCATTCTCCTGTTGGAAAATGGAGTCTGGCGTATTCGACATCTTCAAAAATTAACTTCCGAAACCCCTGAAATACCAATTGATAAACCCTTTGTCCCTGCAACAACAATTGCGGGAATCAATTATTATCCACAGCAGACACCCTGGGACACCTTTGGCCAAAGCTATAATGGAGTACAAATCCAAAAAGATTTTGCCTTGATCAAGGAACTTAAGCTGAATACCATTCGGGTATTTATAGGTTATGAAGATTTTGGTAAGGGAGAGGTGTCATCAGAAAAAATGGAACGCCTTATTGATCTATTGGATCGGGCAGCGGCGGCCGATTTACAGGTTATCGTCACCTTATTTGATTTTTACGGAGATTATAGCGTAGTTGACTGGACAGCTAATCAACGTCATGTATTAACTATAGCAAATACCATTAAAGCACATCCTGCTTTATATGCCTGGGACATAAAAAACGAACCGGATCTGGATTTTAAAAACCGTACATCTGCACTTGTCACTGCCTGGCTGGAACAAATGCTTCATATTCTAAAAGCTACAGATCCACAACATCCGATAACCATAGGATGGTCCACTGCAGAAAACGCCTTACTTATGGAAGATCAGGTGGATTACATTTCTTTCCATTATTATAAAGATCTTAAAGATTTGAACACGACCTATAAAACACTAAAAGAGGGAACTCACAAGACCATTATCCTGGAAGAATTTGGTCGATCAGCCAATCGGGGATTCTGGAATCCCTTAGGGTATTCTCGAAACCAACAAGCAAACTACTATAAAGATTTCTTCAACACTAAAGACAGTGATCTGCACTTCCTATCCTGGACCTTATATGATTTTAAAAATATCCCTGATCAAGTCACTGGCCGATGGCCCTGGCGAAAGCAAAAACAAAAGCATTTTGGGATTATTAATGCTGATGAAAAAAAGACTTCTGCTTTTGAGGTGATTAAACATCAAGAGTTTTAACCCAGATTATGCA
>CAZPTJ010000140.1:0-8530 GCA_964589085.1 uncultured Flavobacteriaceae bacterium
GTGTTATCTATATTTTACAACTATCCATTAGACAATCATTATGCCACTGACAAAAGTGTGACAAGCTGTCATTTATTCTTCTATACTCTTTCTTTGTAACATTATTATCACCTGTAAGACCTATTATGACAATTAAATACCTCAGTGAAAATCAATCAAAAAGTCATTGCCCTTTTTTCCAGTTATTTACAACTATGGGGGCTGTATATTCTCTTTTATATCATCGTAGGCGTTGCTAGTTTTTGGTTTCCTGAACTGCAAGACGGCACCTATGAGCAAACTTCTATAAGGGAGATGATTGATAATAATCCTTTGAAGCTTATTATACTTGCTTGTGTCTTTGCTCCTATTGTGGAAGAAATGATGTTTCGTACCTTAATTAAACCTACACATACTGATATTCTTCTTTTTATTTCGGCCTGGCCCATTTTTATAGGTATGTCGTTTATCAACTTGCCTGTACACTGGGCACTATCTATGGGTGCAAGTTTCATACTCTTATTTATAGTATACTTTATTCTCAAAAAATATATTCCTTCTCGCGTAACACAAAGTTTGCGTTCCTTTCTTAATCGTTATCCCTGGAGCATACTTTTTATAATGGCTTGTATTTTTGGGATTGTACACATCTCTAATTATGTAGATGATTTTATAATTAATACGGCATTGATTCTACTAATTATCCCACGAGTTCTATCTGGTTTTATGATGGGAATTATTAAGATTAAAAATCAAGGATTGATTTGGGCTATGGCGCTACATTTTTTAAATAATAGTATTGTGGCGGGGCTTATGTTACTTTAACCTAGCAAACAAAAAGAATCATCTTAGTAAAAATGCTATTTTTAGACTAAAATTATTCTTTTGAGTGCGGCAATCTCTTTTAGTATAACTCCAATAGCTTCTTCTCAATTCCATATCCTGCAAGAAGTGGCGCGGACTACATTTCTGGAAGCATTTAATGATCAAAATGATCCAAAAAATATGGAGCATTATCTCCATACTGCTTTTCATATTGATCAGGTAAAAAAAGAATTATCAGATCCTCATACGCTGTTTTACTTTGTACGTAGTCCAGACCAAACGACTCCCAAATTTGGCGAAAGCCTGGATACTGATCCGATTATAGGGTATTTAAAATTCAACATAAGCACCGCACAAACCGAACTTAAGGAAAGAGAAGGACTTGAAATTGAGCGCATTTATGTCATATCACAATTTCAGGGAAAAAAGATTGGCGCTCAACTTCTGCAATTTGCAAAACAACGTGCCAGAGAACTACATAAGCACTATATTTGGTTAGGTGTTTGGCAAAAAAATGAACGCGCTATTCAATTTTACAAACGACACGGTTTTAGCATTTTTAGTTCACACCCATACACTTTAGGATCAGATGTTCAAACTGATTATTTAATGAAGTACGAGTTACAACCTTAAATCTTTAGGCTGCTCATGTCAAAAAATAGAGAATGTATAAGTGTATTTGATATGCTCAAAATAGGAGTTGGTCCATCCAGCTCTCATACCTTAGGCCCTTGGCGTGCCGCCAGACGTTTCATAAAAAAATTAAAAGATAATGAGCTCTTTGACAGCATAGAAGCTATACAGATAGATTTATACGGTTCTCTCTCCCTAACAGGGAAAGGACATGCAACAGACATCTCAGTGATCATGGGACTCACGGGTGCAGACCCTCAGACCTTCCCTATTGAAAATATCACACAAACGGTAGAAGATATAAGCGCCTATAAACGTATTTCTATTAATGGAGAACACAGCATTCTTTTTGATCCCAAAGAAGCCATTATTTTTCACAAAAATTTTCTCCCCTTTCACCCTAACGGAATTACTTTTATTGCTACACTTCCAACAACTACTGTTGTAGAAACTTTTTACTCTATAGGAGGCGGTTTTGTGGTTCAGGAAGAACGAGAACGATCTGTACGCAAGGAACACGTTTTTGAATGCTTCCCACGTCCAGTAGAAAAAGCAACAGATTTATTGGTCTTTTGTAAGAATGAACAAAAGTCTATTTCTGAAATTGTATTAGAAAATGAATGTTACCTTCTTTCTGAAGCTGAGGTTAATAGTCGATTTAAACAAATTTGGGATGTAATGTTGGATTCTATGTATGTAGGTTGTCATACAGAAGGAACATTACCGGGAGGGCTTAATGTACGTAGACGTGCCTTTGATACGCATAAAAAACTCATTAAAGATGGAGCCTATACGGATAAATATGAGTGGGTTGAAGCCATTCGAAATACCGAGGTACGCTTTCGCGAAATTTTAAAATGGGTATCTTGTTTTGCCTTGGCTGTCAATGAAGTAAACGCCTCTTTGGGAAGAGTCGTTACGGCACCTACCAATGGAAGCGCCGGTGTTATTCCTGCGGTTATGATGTATTATATGGTGATCGAAAATCACGATGCAAACTTTGATGATATCCGTAAATTCCTGCTGGTCGCTGGTGAGATAGGGAGTCTGTTTAAAAAAGGCGCAACAATTTCTGCAGCTATGGGTGGTTGTCAGGCGGAGATCGGGGTATCATCTGCCATGGCCGCAGGTGCCCTCACCGAACTAATGGGAGGAACACCAGAACAGGTATTAATGGCTAGTGAAATTGCTATGGAACATCATCTTGGAATGACTTGTGACCCTATAGGTGGTTTGGTACAGATTCCTTGTATTGAACGCAATGCTATGGGAGCTATTAAAGCAATTAATGCCTGTGAACTTGCACTGGATACCGATGCAGCAAATGCAAAAGTACCACTGGATAAGGTGATAGAAACCATGTGGGAAACCGCTCAGGATATGAATACCAAATACAAAGAGACCAGCGAAGGTGGACTCGCCATTAATGTTGGAATGTCAGACTGCTAACCCCTATAAGCAGGAAAAGCCAGAAGCATATCAAACTTCTGACTCATCCCATTCAAATAAAACTAAACTTATTCTTAATACTTATATAGCTACAATACCTTGTGTATTGTTATCTGGTAAATTATCTGATTCTTCACCTACTAATTCCAAGGTGTCGCCGGTAATTCTATAAATTCCGATTGTTCCATCCAATCCGTATAATTGATATAAGAACTGTCCATCATCTGTAATCCACATATCAATCCATCCTTCGGTAACGGCAAAACCTTCGGCTCCTGTTTGGGCATTGCCTACTCCTGTTCCTGAAGCTGCTGTCTGATCGATTAACTGTACATTGCCTGCATTAAAACTATAAGAAGCCAATCCAGCTTCAATAGCATTGGACACAAAGAAAGTACTACCATCCAGTGTAAAATCTAACCAACAAGCAGTCCTTCCAGTATTATTCTCTCCAGAAGCAATATCCTGACTGATTGGCACAAACTGGTTACCCTGAATTTGCCAGGTCGATACCGATCCATCTTGAAGTGCAGGGAATGCTGGAGGCGATCCATCAGCTTGAAATTCTCGAGCTTCTGTGACCACTACATAATTATCACCTACAATTTGGAACCCTATTGCTGATGGTAAATTTCTATTCTCCATGTTCCCTCTTAAAGTCGATGTAGTTCCATCAAGTTGATCTGCACTTAAAGTCCCATCTCCATTAACACTATAGAGTACAATTTCATCCTCATTACCATTAGCAAGTCCAGCCGCACCAGCATTAATAGAAGCAATCACGAGATACTCTCCATTTGGTGAAAATTGTACCGCAGACGGTCTGTTGTTTAGATTACGTGTTGAACCTGCAAGAGGCACTAACGTTCCATCAACCATAAGTGTATAGCCGGTAACAGTACCTTGCTGTGCAGGCTCTCCTTGAGATAGAAATTCAGGGCGAGTAATATTAGTCACATACACATAACCCTGCATTTGATCATCTTCTATTGGAGTGAAAGCAATACTATTAGGACCTATAGCTCCCGTGGGTTGAGGAGTACCCGCTAAGGTTAATGAAAAATTATCATTAATATTGAATGATGAGATCGTATTGTCCCCAGCATTTACAGCTAATAAAGTACTATTGTCTGGTGTTTTAGTTAAAGCATATGCTGAAATTAATGGATCCAAACCTTCACCGCCATCATAATCTCCTCCCTGACCTCCGGTCTGGAAAGGCCCTATAGGGGTAAGTCCGCCTTCGGCATCACGCCCATAAGCAACAATCACATTATCATCTTGCACATTTCCGTCTATTTGACCATTTCCATTGGTCATCGCATAGACTGCTCCTACAAAGTTAGCCCCATCATCGCCATCTCCGTCATCGTCATTATCTCCATCATCCGTCTGTCCTTGATCTGGAATATTAGTATCATCATCATCACCACAACCTATTGCAATTAAGGACAGGGTTAATAATCCGACGATTATAAACTTAAATTTTTTCATTTCAATTTTGTTTTTTTGGTTTTATTAAATGGACAATTGGTTCTCAATATATCCTAGTTGTATACCATTCTCATTTCAAAGTCTAACATTTAAATAATCGGCCAAGGTATTTAAACTATAGAACAGCATTGAGGTAATTATGGTATTGTATAAGTGTTTTAATAAAAGAAAGACTTACAAGGAGCATATTCTATCCTATATCGCAAATAATGGGAAGAAAAATAATAAGCAAATAAAATACTGATTAAAAGACACTTAATTAATAAAATTAATTTTATTAATTAATTTTTAAAAGATTTTTTTGTACTGATTCTGCATCATTCAAATGTAAGCTGTCTTACATAAATTGATAGTTAAGATTCTGAAGATGGGTTATTATTTAATAATTATGGATCATCCTCTCTTAACAGCACAACCTTCTCGATCGCGTGTATCGACAATATAGAAGATCCTCCAGACTCCATCTCTTTTAAACAATTGAAAGCTATTCGTACCACAATGACTCAATGTCTCATTAACATAGAAAGAATAAGGGGTCCATACATTGGCCATTTTTCCATCCATCTGGATGTCATAATGATGAATACGTTCTTCAAAATCTGTACTTTCAGGGATACTACAGATACTCTTTAGGAATCCGCTAAAGTCCTGTTTACTCAATACCACTTCTCCTGTTCGGTTCTTTCCTATGGATTGCATCAATACATTTTCATGGACTACTTTTTTAATTGCAGTAGAATCCTGATGATGAAAGCCATCAAAAAAAGCTTCAACAATCTGTTGAACAACTTGTTCTTCCTCGGTATTGGATTGACTAAAAATTGTATTTGCAGAGAGTGTAAATAGAATCAGTAGAGAAATAATAGGAAGTCTCATGGTGCACTTGTTTAACTATAGGAAGTGAATTTACTAAATTTGTTTCTTAAAAATTATCTAAAACTATGTCTGTCGCCAAAAAAGAGTACAAACGGATCACTGTAAAATCATTGACCGAAATGAAAAGTAGAGGTGAAAAAATATCCATGCTCACCGCCTATGACTATACGATGGCAAAAATTGTGGATGGTGCAGGTATCGATGTTATCCTGGTAGGTGACAGTGCTTCCAATGTTATGGCGGGTCATGAAACGACCTTACCTATTACTCTGGATCAAATGATTTATCACGCATCATCTGTGGTGCGTGCTATTGAACGTGCTCTTGTGGTGGTTGATCTTCCTTTTGGGAGTTATCAAAGTGATCCTAAAGAAGCACTGCGTTCTGCGATACGTATTATGAAAGAAAGTGGTGGACATGCAGTAAAGCTGGAAGGTGGAAAAGAAGTAAAAGAGAGCATCAAGCGTATCTTAAATGCAGGAATTCCGGTAATGGGACATTTAGGATTAACTCCACAATCCATTTATAAATTTGGAACCTATACCGTAAGAGCTAAAGAGGAAGAAGAGGCCACCAAACTTAAAGAAGATGCTTTAATGCTTGAAAAAGCAGGTTGTTTTGGTATTGTATTAGAAAAAGTCCCTGCAGCATTGGCTCAGGAGGTTGCAGAAAGTTTAACGATACCTATTATAGGGATCGGAGCAGGAGGTGGTGTAGATGGTCAGGTACTAGTTACTCATGATATGCTTGGAATGACCCACGAGTTTAATCCGCGATTTCTGAGACGCTATCTGGATATGTATACTGCAATGACCGATGCTTTTCAACAATATGCAAGTGATGTTAAATCTAGGGACTTCCCCAATACTTCCGAGCAATATTAAATCAGCATTCTGATTCCTATGCATTCTACTTCACAAAATCTTCAGGTGCTTTATGAGGACAATCATATTATTGTGATTAATAAGCGTGCTGGAGACATTGTTCAGGGTGATCAAACAGGTGATGTTCCCTTAAGTGAAGTGGTTAAACAATATATCGCAGTCAAATACGACAAACCAGGAGCTGTATTTTTGGGAGTTGTCCATAGACTCGACCGACCGACAAGTGGTATTGTGGTTTTTGCTCGTACGAGTAAGGCATTAAGTAGACTTAACAAACTTTTCGCCGAAAGGCAAACCCAAAAAACTTATTGGGCTTTAGTAAAAAATGAACCTCCTCAAACGGAAGGTCAATTGACGCACTATCTGAAACGCAATACTAAACAGAATAAGAGCTATGCTCATATAAAGGAAATTCCAGAGGCTAAAAAAGCAATTCTCGATTATCAGGTGATTAAAAGGTTGAAAACATTTTTCCTTTTGGAAATCGACTTGCATACCGGACGGCATCATCAGATACGAGCACAACTTTCTGCCATTAATTGTCCCATACGTGGTGATTTAAAATATGGTTTTGACCGATCCAATAAAGATGGGAGTATAAGTTTACATGCCAGAAAACTCTCTTTTGTTCATCCTGTAAAAAAAGAGGCGATGACTTTTATCGCTCCGGTTCCTATAAGAGATGCGGTCTGGACGGCCTGCGAAGACTAATCTATCTCTTTTAATTCCTTATCCTTCAATTAACCGCCCTCCTACTCTCAATCACAACACTAATGAGAATTAAGGCTCCTCCTAGTACAGTACGTAAATTTGGCACCTCACTAATAAAAAGAATCCCAAGAATAATCCCATAAATAGGTTGAGCACTACTCATTAAACTTGCCGTAGTCACTGAAAAATGTTTAAAGCTATTTAGAAACAATGTATGACCGATAGCGGTAGTAAATAGGGCTAACATGATTATAAACGGCACTTGCGCTTCCACAACAACCCAGTCTATATCAAGGAACAGTACCGGAAGTAAGCATATAGAAACGACTATATTTTGATACCACATCAAGGTCGTTCCTTCATACTGCTGTACTTTAGTTTTCATAATCAAATTACGCAAGGAATAGCACAACGCGGAGATCACTCCGAGAATTATGGCCAATGTATAATCACTTTCCAGATCAAATTCCGGAACCAACAGATAGAGACCAAAGAGTACTAGCAGTGCCAAAAAGATATGTATTTTATGAAATCTTGTTTTTAAAATCAGTGGTTCTAATAAACTCGTGATCACGGGATACGTAAATATGGAGAGCATCCCTATAGCCACATTAGACAATTGTAATGCATAGAAATAGAGCACCCAGTGCAACCCTACCAAAATGCCACCGCCAGCTATCGCGAGAAAATCCTTTTGGTAAATACGCATAGACGTTTTCCTCCAATAGATAAAAAGCCCTAGAAATAGCGCTGCCAGAAAGCCCCGAAACATAATGATAAGTTCCGGAGGTAATTGAATATATCTTCCTAGCGGACCAGAGGTGGCTATGAAAATCATCGCTAGATTGATTTGGAGAATGGGGTGAAATCCCCTTTTTAAGTTTTCCAATAGTAAGTGTTTACACAAAAATACAAATACCTTATTGGAACACTATTTTTAAAATGAAATATTGAAGTATATCATTAAGAAAAGTATTAGTTCAATAATAAGTATACACTCAAAAAGCGATACATACAACTTTCTACGATCTTTAATAAAAAAATAGCAAATTTTAAACCCTCCCTATTTTAATTTCTAATTAATAATAGGTTCCCCGGTTTCGCTCATTATAATTTTAATAATTTCTGGACCATCACTACTATATTTCTTAGTATGGAGTTTATTAGTGGATGAAAAAAAACTAAGTTTATAAGGTCTATCTCCATTAATATCATAAAAAGACAAGATCGTCTCATTTAAAAAACCAGAAGGCCCCCATCCTTTAACATCTAAGCGATACTTATAAAAACTATTAGAATCATCATTGACTTCAGTACAGTCTATTATTCCCATCCCAACATCCATACCTTTATCGTTTTTCACAAGCTTAATATATTCAAATCCCCCCTTTTTATTTATCTCCTCTTTTTCACTTGATCTAACCATTTTAAATTTACCTCCAACGATTATCTTTCCATATTTATAGCCTACAATCTCTCTAGAAATTCTCGTTTTAGTAAAAGGCATATCAAAATCGGCAAATTTAATAGGGTCATTAACGCTGAATATTACATTTTCGTCATCAGTAAGATTAACTTCTATGCAAACACCTGCTCCCTTTTGGGCAGTATTAATCATTCCTTTATTAAAATCTTTACGTTTTTTATCAGTAGCACAAGGCATCAAACTAATCTTCAAC
>CAZPTJ010000141.1:0-8523 GCA_964589085.1 uncultured Flavobacteriaceae bacterium
ATATATAGCTAAATTGATATAAAATGGCATATAATATTTTAAAAGAAAAAATTGAAGTTTAAGGCAAAAAACACAGGTATAACATCGCTATACCGAGTATTTTTAACGAAGAAATTCAAAATAGGAGTGTTATTTTATTTAGCTATACAAGAAGAAATAAGAATATATAGACCTCATTTTGATCCTTAGAAATGAATAACAAAAACTCTCATAATGCTTTTGCCTTAGGTGTTGCAGGAATTATCGCAATTATCATCTTTTTTAGTAGTACTGTACTATTTAATAGTTATGGGATTGATGATGCTCTAATGGTTTTGATGTTCCTTTTTGTGATTATTGTTGCATTATCTATTATAGGAACCATAAAATCCATAAAGGGATTGAAAGAACCCAATACTCCTAAAAAAATAATCGGGATGATATTGAATTTTGGAATTATAACTCTATTTGTAGCAGTAATTATTGCAAGTGTAATGGATATATATCGTGCCTTTAATTAACAATACCTGTTTTTTTGAAAGTAACTTCCTGTTCCAAAAACCACCCAAAAAACACAGCTGCCGAATCTAGTGAAGGTCCATTCATCATAAGTGTATCAACATCGACTCCTTGTTTTGTGATAAATTTCTGATCTGTCCGGAAATAAGCATTTCCGGTCTCTTGATTAAATTCTGGATGGAATTGTGTGCCGATCAAATGTTGCTCATAATTAACATAAGCCTGAATAGGAGAATGCTTATTGGTTGCCAATAATTCAGATCCTTCAGGTAATTGAGTAACTTCATCAAAATGATGCTGCCATACCCGTTCCGTATCATTTACACCCAATAATGATTTCGCGGCAGCGGTAAACTGTACTTTACCCCAACCCACTTCAAAACCACTAGGAGAAGAACGAGTAACGGTATCACCTAATAAGGCCTTACAAACCAATTGATGTCCATAACAAATTCCAAACTGCCATACCCCTTTGTCTCTTGCATCCCGTATAAATTGTAATGCCTTTTCTGTAAAAGGAGCCGTTGCATTAATAGAAAGTGCAGATCCCGTATGAATGATATGTGTGTAATCCTGTTGGATAAGATCATCCGGAAAAGAGGCCTCAGTATCAATAAACAATGAATCAATCGTATAAGGAGAGGACTTTAAACATCCTTTAATCGTTGGTGTTTCCAGGCGATCTACTGAATAATCAAGAATTAGAATCTTTTTCATGAAGGAATTAAAATGATAATAATGACAAAGCTATATTTTTTATTGTAGAATTAGAATTTGAGCGTTTCCTAAATTATCAGTTTTTTAACGGCATATCATTAAACTTGTTAATAGTTTTGCAGTCGAATATCAACTATGTTTTGAATTTGCACATAAGAAAAATGATAGATTTTTTTTCTGGGCGAAAAAGAAAAATTAATCATAGCAATAGTTCTGGTTTATTTTTATTTTGAAGAACAGAGGAAAAATAACCATTTTAATTGAGTTAATTTGAAGTATAGTTGATATCAGTAAACAAACCAAAATTAACGGTGATAACTGTTAATTAGAGCACAACCAACCGAAATATTCATGCGAACAGTTCTGCAAATCATCATAAGTGCTGTACTTCTTGCTGTGGCATTCTATTTTATGCGTCAGTTAGTAGGTTTAGGCGATAAGGAACGTCCCAAACCCAAACCGGTGGTCAAGACCGTTTTTGTCGACACTATTCAAAACGGAACGGTTCCCATTATGCTGGCTGCCAATGGAAATCTTGTGGCCAAACGTCGTTTGGAACTCTATTCTGAAGTACAAGGCGTACTTAAGTCAGGAGGCAAACTCTTTAAGCCAGGACAAATTTTTCGTAAAGGAGAAACCTTGCTGCGCATGGATGCTTCAGAATTTCAGGCCACGGTACGATCTCAAAAAAGTAATCTCATTAATCAGATTACAGCACTTTTACCAGATCTTCGATTGGATTATCCGGACGCTTTTGGAAAGTGGCAAACCTATGTCACTAATTTTGATGTGACCAAGTCCGTCCCTGAACTTCCAGAGATTACCTCAGAAAAAGAACGTTACTTTATTACGGGAAGAAATATTCTGACGGCTTATTACAATGTCAAGAATCTTGAACAACGATTATATAAGTATCGTATTGCAGCTCCGTTTTCAGGAATTTTAACAGAAGCAAATGTTACTGAAGGAACACTGGTGCGTAATGGTCAAAAGCTAGGTGAATTCATTGAAACAGGTGTTTATGAACTCCCGGTAGCAATACCTAAAACTTATGCCGATCTGTTGGAAATAGGTGAAGAAGTGGCACTGACCAATCTTGATGACTCTAAAACATACAATGGTATTGTGACACGTATCAACGGAAACATAGAACAAACCTCACAAACGATAAGCGCTTTTATTGAAGTCAAGGATAAAGCACTACGTGAAGGCATGTATCTGGAGGCAAATTTAAATGCACGTGAGGAGACTGAGGCCATTAGTATTAATCGTAGTTTATTACAATCGGAAAGTCAGCTTTTTGTGGTGCGCGATACCATTTTGGACATTATCGACGTAAATCCAGTGTATTTTTCTGAAAAAACAGCTGTCGTTAAAGGCGTTCCTGATGGAACTGTTCTTGTTAATCGATCCGTTCCGGGAGCCTATGCCGGTATGCGCGTAAAGATTTATACAGAAGATAAAACGACCAGTGGAGGTGCTGCAACCACAAAAGCTCAATAGCCATGCGTAAGCTTATTACCTATTTTATAAAGTATCACGTTGCGGTCAATGTGATTGTAATAGCCTTTGCCATATTAGGTATTCTAGGCGCACGCTCGATGCGTTCTTCCTTCTTTCCTTTGGTTGATTCAAAGAATGTACTGATTACTATCGTATATCCTGGAGCTTCTCCACAGGAAGTAGAAGAGGGTATTGTCTTAAAGATAGAAGATAACCTTAAAGGTCTGGCGGGTGTAGATCGTGTGACGTCTACTTCCAGAGAAAATAGTGGAAACATTAATGTCGAAATTGAAAAAGGAAAGGATATTGACTTTATGCTTTTGGAAGTCAAAAATGCAGTAGATCGTGTTCCTTCTTTTCCTACAGGGATGGAACCCTTGGTGGTCTCCAAACAAGAAGCCGTACGACCTACCATTTCTTTTGCGATAAGCGGAGACAATATCCCGTTGCCTACGCTAAAACAGATAGGGAGACAGGTAGAAAATGATTTACGTGCCATTGATGGAATTTCGCAAGTTACCATTACTGGTTATCCGGATGAAGAAATTGAGATTGCGGTTAATGAGAATAATCTACTAGCGTATAATCTTTCCTTTAATGAGGTCTCTCAAGCTGTTGCACGTGCCAATATTTTGACTACGGGAGGAACGGTAAAGGCAGATGCAGAAGAATACTTGATCAGAGCTAACAATCGCTCGTATTATGGAGATGAACTGGAGAATCTGATTGTCCGTGCTGATGCTTCCGGACGTGTTATACGATTGAAAGATATTGCCGAGGTACGTGATCGATTTTCTGAAACCCCAAACGCAAACTTTTATGATGGGGAAACGGCCGTAACTGTAACCATTACCAGTACCAATTCTGAAGACTTGATCTCCAGTGCAGAAAAAGCAAAAGAGTACATCGAAGATTTTAATATTAAATACAACAACGTACAACTTAATGTTATTTCTGATCAGTCCACAACATTAGTGCAACGTACAGAATTGTTAACAGAAAATGCACTTATTGGGATGATTCTGGTACTTATCTTTCTAAGTCTTTTCCTGAATACCCGTCTGGCATTTTGGGTGGCCTTTGGATTGCCAGTAGCTTTTTTGGGCATGTTTATGCTGGCTCCTTATTTTAATGTAACCATTAACGTATTATCTCTTTTTGGAATGATTATCGTTATTGGGATTCTGGTAGATGATGGTATTGTAATTGCCGAAAATATCTATCAACATTATGAAAAAGGAAAGACACCTATTCAAGCAGCAGTAGATGGAACGATGGAGGTTATTCCACCGATCGTATCTGCTATTATAACTACTATATTAGCATTTGGAATTTTCCTCTTTTTGGATGGTCGCGTTGGTGATTTTTTTGGCGAAGTTTCAGTAGTCGTCATTCTTACGTTATCTGTTTCATTAATAGAAGCCTTAATTATACTTCCGGCACACTTAGCACATTCCAAAGCACTACGTCGAGATGGTAAAAAACCTACCACCACTATCGGAAGAATATTCTCTAAACTCAGATATATCAATACCTTTGGAGATCGTATTATGGTGTGGTTACGGGATAAACTCTATAGTCCTTTGTTGAAGTTTACATTACAGAATAAGCTTGTTACTGTTTCATTATTTCTGGTATTTGTCATGCTGACTTTAGGGAGTTTTCAAGGTGGAATCATTAGAGGAGCTTTCTTTCCTAGAGTGGCCAGTGATCGTATTGAGGTGACCTTAAATATGCCTAATGGAACCAATGAACAAGTGACCGATAGTATCATCTCATTTATAGAAGAAAAAGCCTGGGAGGTTAATAAAGAATTTACTGAAGAATACTTTGATGGAACGGATAAGCAACTTTCAGAAAACATCATTAAAAACTTAGGGCCTGGTGCTGCCGCTGCCAGTATTACTATAAATATGTTGCCAGGAGAAGAACGTCCAGATGTGCTTAATGCAGATGTAGTGACCAATCGCCTCCGCGAAAAAGTAGGTCCTGTTATAGGTGCTGAAAGTTTGATTTTTGGTAGTGGAGGAAATTTTGGGGGTCGCCCTGTTTCTGTATCCTTATTAGGAAATAATATTGCCGAACTAAAGGCCGTAAAAAAAGAGCTGAAAACCATAATGGAAGCCAATCAGTTATTAAAAGATGTCACTGATAATGATCCTGCTGGTATTAAGGAGATACGCATTTCTTTAAAAGAACAGGCGTATGCTTTAGGATTAAACCTTAGTGATGTGATGGGGCAAGTAAGAGCGGCATTTTTTGGAACACAGGCACAACGTTTTCAGCGAGGGCAGGATGAGATCAGAGTTTGGGTGCGTTACGACCGGGAAAACAGATCTTCTATTACTGATCTTGATGAGATGCGTATTGCCATGCCTTCAGGACAACGTGTTCCCTTAAATGAGATTGCAAGCTATAGCATAGAACGCGGAGATGTTGCCGTAAATCATCTTGATGGACAACGAGAAATACAGATTTCTGCTGACCTCAAGGACCCCAAAGATGATGCTACCGCTATTGTTGCAGAGATTCGAACAGAGATTATGCCAGAAATCCTTTCTAAATATCCTACGGTTACACCATCTTATGAAGGCCAAAACCGAGAAGCCAATAAATTGACAGATTCGTTAGGACCCGTAGGTTTTGTAGTGTTATTATTAATTTACATCACCATTGCTTTTACTTTCCGTAGTTATAGTCAACCTGTTCTTTTAATCCTGTTAGTTCCTTTTAGTTTACCTGCAGTTGCTTGGGGGCACTGGATTCATGATTTTCCGGTAAACATTCTTTCGATGTTGGGCATTATCGCACTTATCGGGATTATGGTTAATGATGGGTTGGTGCTTATCGGGAGATTTAATAGGAATCTTCGTGAAGGAATGACTTTTGACAAGGCCATATATGAAGCAGGTCGCTCCCGTTTTAGAGCCATTTTTCTGACGTCTATAACAACGATTGCCGGACTGGCACCTTTGATTTTTGAAGAAAGCAGGCAGGCGCAATTTTTAATTCCTATGGCGATCTCCATTGCTTATGGTATTGGTTTTGCAACCATTCTAACGCTCATTTTATTGCCTATATTTTTGTCTTTTAGCAATAGTATTAAAGTGGGCTTAAAATGGGTATATCAAGGAGGGGAAGTTTCTAAAGAAGAGGTAGAACGAGCTATTAAGGAGCAGAAAGAAGCCGGAGAGTTTCCAGTAGTTAAAACTGCTCTTGATGCTCTGGATGAAGCTCCGGAAATTAACCCCAAAAAAACAGCAGCTGTTTATGAAGAATAAGATGCGCAGTAGAGTAGTATTTATTGGGCTTGTATGCACTTTCGCGAAAGCATTCATCCATCCGTTATATGCACAGGATGAGGCGTTAATCCTACCCGTATTGGCTCCTGAGACAGCAGTCCAGCAGATGTTAGAAAGCAATTTTGGAATTATACTGGCAAATAATCAGGTAGAAGTTGCCGAAAACAATAAGAACATTCTCAATGCCGACTTTTTACCAAGTCTTACTGGAAATGCGGGTACTACCTATGACGAGAATGATACCACTACCGATTTTAACGGAGCTCTAAATCCTGATGGAACTTTAAGAGAAGATATTGTAATACGTGATGCTGTGACACGAAGATATAACGCGAGTCTTAATCTGGATTATACCCTTTTTGATGGTTTAGGGCGTTATTATAACTTTAAACAACTTAAGGAGGAATACAATCTATCTCAGCTTCAAGCACGCGAGACTATAGAAAATACGATGCTTCAGTTGTTTTCTGTGTATTATGAAGTGGCTAGACTTACTGAAAATGTTACAACATTAGAAGAAGCTTTAGAGATTTCCAAAGATCGCGCACTCCGTGCCGGATATCGCTTTGAATATGGACAAGCTAATAAACTCGAATTATTGAATGCACAGGTGGATATCACAACAGATAGTATTAATGTTCTGAATGTCCGACAGCAATTGCGTAATACCAAAAGAGACCTAAATGTAGTTTTGAATCAGGAGTTAGAGGCTAATTTTGAGGTGGATACTACCATAATTTTTGTAAACGGGTTATCCATTGCCAGCTTTGTAGAACAGGCAAAAACAAATAATGTTAGATTACAGCAGGTAGAGCGAGAGATTGCGATAAGTGATTATACAATTAAAGGCGCAAAAGCACTATTATTACCGACCATTGGATTAACAGGGACGTATGGATGGAATCGTAATGAAAACCCTGCATCTACCTTCTTCCCAGGGACAACACAGCGATCAAATAATCTGACCTTAGGAGCTAACTTACGTTGGAATATTTTTGATGGAGGGCGTTCTATAATTGCCATAAAGAACGCAAAGATCGCCTATGAAAGTCAGGAAATATTACGTAAACAATTGCAGCAGGAAGTCTATCGAGATATAGCAAATGCGCAGGGGGATTATAAAAATGCATTGGCGATCTATGAAATGCAGGAGCACAATGTACTGACTAATGAGGATAACTTCAGACGTTCTCAGGAGCGCTTAAAACTAGGACAAATTACCAGTGTTGAATTTCGTCAGGCACAGTTAAATTTACTCAATGCCCAAGTGACCAAAAATGCGGCGAAGTATACGGCTAAGCTTGCCGAATTACAGTTATTACAACTCACGGGTCAACTATTAAATGTTGATTTTTAATATAACGTTTGGATGATGTTTGAACATTTTTTTCAATGTCCGCATTGTTGGGAGCAAATATCAATGTTGCTGGATCCTTCTGTAAGTGATTCATATATTGAAGATTGCGAGGTATGCTGTAATCCTATTCGAATTAGTGCGAGTTTTGAAAACAGGGATTTAACAACTTTTTATGCCAACAGCATTGAACAATAAACTATATTGAAGGATTAACTATTTTATAATTATGTCCTTTGATATTGAGTTGACAGATAATACAATTGCCTATGCCTTTGATGGTCCTATGGATGATAAGACGATTAATGAATTAAAACGTCAGATTGAAGCAAAACTGGCGATTCATGATAGGATTAACGTCTACCTGGAAGATCGAAGTATAGATCATTTCACCTTGTACTCCGTCTTTGTAGGGATCTTTTTCCCGCTAATGAATTATAAACGATTTTTAAAAGTAGCCATGGTTACAGATCGTACCTGGATTCATTTGTTATCTACCATGAATAATATGATTGTCGATGCGCATATGCGTAATTTTGTGACCGAAGATCGAGAAAAAGCCTTGGATTGGATTGCAGGCAATGAATAATACTATTATTTTGTATATTTCCTCAAAAAAATAACGCAATACCCCAACGAGTGCTTTCAGATTTTAGTTTTGCAGATAATTCTATAGGTTATAGTATTGAAGGTGTAATGGACAAGACAGCCATATTAGACCTTCGTTCGCAGATTATGGAAAAGTTTAAGACCCATGATAAAATTAACCTCTATTTGGAGGATAGTGCAATTCATGCATTTTCGATTTCAGCAGCAACAATAGGAGCTTTATTTCCTCTGGAATATGCAAGTAGATTTAACAAGATTGCACTGGTTACTGATCGCAAATGGATTCATGTCCTTGCAGCCATCGATAATGTGTTGATAAAAGCCCATTTGAAACATTTTTCCAAAGAAGAACGGATAAAAGCACTACACTGGATCTCTGCTGTAGAGTAACAAAATTTCTTTTAATTTTTTAATAATAAATTAGGTTGTATACTACTAAAAGTTTGTATATTTGCCGTCCAATATCGCGGGATAGAGCAGTAGGCAGCTCGTCGGGCTCATAACCCGAAGGTCACAGGTTCGAGTCCTGTTCCCGCTACT
>CAZPTJ010000142.1:0-8501 GCA_964589085.1 uncultured Flavobacteriaceae bacterium
GGCTTAAAGTTAAATCTAATTCATCTTGAGATATGAAATACCTATTAATAAGAAAATAAGCCTTCCTACTTTTATCCAAGTTAATTATCCCTTTAATATCTCTTTCAAGATCAAAAAAATAATCTTTCAGTCCAGAATCTTTTGAGTTTTTCCTTCGGTGTAAGGATAATTCAACTTTCCTCATAAGAGCTGCTAGATAAATTAAGTTTTCTCTTTCAATTCTATATTTCATAATTAATTATTCAGGAAACAATACTCGATTAAAACTTATTGGCCCATTTACACTATATGGTTGTCCGCCCGTAATTATTCTGCCAGTATTTCTATTAGGATTAACTCTAGGAGTTCTAGTAATTGAAGATGCAGGAACTCGAAATTGGACAAATGCTCCTTTTTGAGCAGCTCCCACATCTGCAGACGCTGTCCTTGCAGGCCCAAAAGGTGCAACTTCTACATCGACTCCAGGTTCTAATCCTTGTGCTCTTCTACTAGAGGTTATACTACCTCTATTTTTTATGGCTTTTGCTGCTTGAGGAGAAGTATGATGTCTAACATCTACTAAATCATCTGAAAGATTTGCTGCTTTCCGTTCTACATTTGCTACTTTTCGTTCTATATTGGCTACACTTCTCTCAATATTCCTAAATGCCCCTTTTGTAGAAGCTACAACTCCTGTTACAATTGCAGCTTCGTCGACAGCCTCTGCAACAAAATCACCATCATAAGTAACATCAACTTCTAAATTAGAACTTGGCAAAGCAGATGCTGCATCCCAAATTGCTAATCCCAATTTATCTGGAAGAACAGCTTCAGCAGCAGTCGCAACTTTTTCTTTAGCAGGTGCTCCTCCAGTAAAGTAATCCCATAGAGCTTTTACTCCATCAACAAATTTTTCTGAGCCAGATCTAGCATCACTCGCTCCGTCCGAAGCGGATGGCCCTCCTCCTGTCTGACAATTAGGATCACTTGGGTCACAAGGCATCATTCCATCTGGATCAACGAAAAATATCGGATTGTCAAATGCAAAATTATACGGAGAGTGCCTTGTCATTAATTCCGCCAATGGATCAAGGTTCATCCATCTACCCAGTGCAGGATCATAGTTACGTGCTGAGAAGTCCATCCAATTAAGTCCAAGCTCTGGATTATTTTCTTTCCCGTTATACGCAAATCGTTCCGCCATTGAGTTGGCGTTGGCTGTAATCGTGTTATTATATCCTTTTTGTTGGAGCCCGAAAGGATAATAATGCTTCTCCGATATAATTTCATCCTGTTGTACAAAGCCGTCTCCGTCACTATCTGAATAGGTGAGTCTTACATTTCCGAGGTGGTCGGTATAATTAAAGGCATAACTAAAACCCCTACAGCATTTTTTTTCATGCGGTACCTCTTTTTTTTGGTGTACCACTTCCAGAGGGCTAAAAAAATTATTTTCTAATCGCTTACATCCCATAGTGCCTTGTAAATATACATATTGTAACTCATTGCCTCGCAGGCAAAACCCAGTTTTTTATGTTATAAAAAGCCCCTGTCTTTTGCCTGCTTCCCCTGCCACGATATATGTACATAATACAAGTTATGATACACGCCCTTTAAACCATCACACCAGCAACTGTACTCATAACTGGTACTATGTACAATACTTCCGCTAACGCCCCAAGCTGCAACGCTTTTAGTTACTTATGAAGAAGATTGCATTCCGCTGAAGGATAAACCGCCAGAACTGCAGCCATTACGCCATTTATCATTCAGCGGAACGTTTGGCTTTTTCTCGTTCCGCGAGTGGCCAAAGTGCGTGGGGTGGCGCGATGGTTCTTTGGCTGCGAGGGGAATGATAAGCCTTACGCAGTAAACAATAGAGGCTCGCCGATAAGCGAGCGCCGAGACTGACGGGTGCGGAGTGCTGAGGAACGAAGCTGTAGCACACGCCACAAGGTTTATAAAATCCATTTCTAACAATATGACTTTATAAATCCGCAGTAGGTCGAGGCACAGCGGGCGAGCCTAATGAAGTAGCGGTTATACCCTAATGCATAAAATCGACCGTAGGGAGTCCTTAAAATGGGTCTTAGGGTATAAAAGTAGCTACGGGTGAGAAGGGAAGGAATCACGCGAAGATGGGTAGTAATGACTGACGACCAACGGTGAGGAAGTTATTACGGTGCCATAGCAACCCACGAAGCAGGGAATGACTGAGTGTACGAACTCCTTATAACCCCTTTTTATACGAACATAGTGAGATAAAAATATAAACCCCGAGCGAAGCGAGTCAGCTTATTCTTTATCCTTTTTGTAACCTATTGGGATTCTAGGCTTTTGATTTTCTTTCTTGTCAATTAATTCATCCAAGTAATTAAATACCAATTCTATATTCTTACTCTGATTAGTGAGCTTCTTTTTTATTTCTTCTATTTCAAGTTTTAAACTTAGATTGTCTGTTAATATTTCACGCATCTTTATAAAGACTTCTATAATCTGTATGCTTACTTGTATTGCTCGTTCACTGGTCAAAACATTAGCTACCATCATTATTCCATGCTCTGTAAAAACCTTTGGTAAAACTGGAGAGAATTTCAACTTTTCAAGGTGGTCGCAATTTGCGACTACCTGATCCTTTTCTTGTTTTGTTAACTCAAACATAAAATTAGAAGGGAAGCGACTTATATTTCTTTTCACTTGTTCGTTAAGCCTTTTTGTGGTTACTCCGTAAAGTGCTGCAATATCACTATCTATCATTACCTTTTGATCTCTTATTAGCAATATTCTACTTGCTATTAATTCATTTGGGACTAATGATTTATCGTTTTTGTTTTCGCTCATTCTATGCTTTTATTTCAATGATAAAAATACCGTTTTAAACTTGATATTCCCGATTGGAAGATCAAGTTATTGCAATGGATGAAACATACTAACAGCTTCTTCAAGTTTCTTATAATTGTCCTGTCTATACTTTTCTGTAGAACTTATATATCGATGTCCTGCCATAATCTGTACTTCTCTAATGTTATGACTCTCCAACCAATGGGTAATTACTGAGGCTCGTAATTGATTTACACTCTTCACTTTACTATTGATCTGTTTTAACCTCTTTATCAATCCACCTAAGATGATATTAAAGTTACTACTGTTGAGTGGAAATAGGGTTTCATCATATAGATTGATATGCTTCTGGATTTTAGGACGATATTCATTTAGGTATTCCATAAGCTCGATGACTTGCCATGATTTTAGTTCCAGTGTTCTGGAATCACTCTTTGTTGTTCCTGGCACATTGATCTTGCCTTTATAGAGTTCTATATGTTCTAGTTCCAGTTTTTGAAGTGTCCCTCTTTGTAAGCCCTGATAGACGATTAATCCTGTAATAATCCTATTGCGTTTGGCGGTAGCTGTAAAATAAAAGTCATTGATGTTATCAGTTTCATAAGAATAATACAGATCTTCCAATTCCTGATAATCAAGTAGGTTGTTTAATACTTTGGTGTACTGTTGTTTTACTTTAATGCCTTCAATGGGATTGTCTGCCCTGAGATCAATAGCAATCAAATAATCCAGATAATATTTAATACTTCTAAGCTGATTGTTAATACTTCCTGCTTTCTTTCCCTTATGTTGTAGGTGTTTTACATACTTCATAAATCCCCCATAACTGATATACTTCTGATCAATCTTGTTGTTTGTACACCATTTACTGTAATTACTTAACTGCCACAGATAATGGGCAATACTATTTCTGCTATAGCCTTGTTGTTCTAAGTAGTCTTTATATGTCATAATTGTTTTACGATATGAGTATAAATCTGAGTGGTTTCTAAAAAGCGATGTCCTAAAAACTGTTGGATGTCTTCAATGTCCATCCCTGCTTGTAATAAGTGTGTAGCGATGGCGTGACGGAGTTTATGGGGAGTGACTTGTTTTTCTATAATGTCGGTATCTCCTGTGGCTTGTACGATACGTTGTAAAGAAGTTTGTATCCCTGTGTTATGTAATGGTTTTCCAGATAATCCTATCAGTAAATGATCTATAGTCCTATAATTATTAAACTCTAAGCGAGCATTATATGTATATTCTTCAAGTATTTCCAGATTATAATCATTGATCGGAACAAAGCGTTCTTTATAATTCTTGCCTTTACGTACATGTATCTTTCCTTGATCGTAGAGTATATCTTTTAGAGTAATATTAATGGCTTCATTTCTTCTAAGTCCACAACTATAAAGTAAAACCAGCATTGCTTTATCACGACTACAGGTTTTAGGATAAGAGCTACTATACTGCGTAGCTTTAAAAAGTTGTTTGATTTGGGAAGGACTTAGGATATCGATGGCTTTTAACTTATCGATTTTTTCAGGACGTAATTGTAGAGTGATATTCTTACCTCCGTGTTTGGATAGATATTCTCTAAAGCGTTTTAAGGCTTGTTGATGCCTGTTTAAACTGCTTCTGCTTAATGCGCCTTGTCGTTTTTCATTAGGGCGGCATTTTAACTGATGATAGTAATCTTTAATAATACTTGTAGTAATCTGATCAATAGTCTTAATATGACGTTGTTCCAGATAATAAAAGAACTCTTGTAAGTGTACGGGAAGGTTGTTTACTGTCTTTTCTGCATAACCTAATACGTCTAACCATTCTTTAAAATTGGAGATAAGTGTCCTGTAACTACTATTTTGTAGCTTTAATTTTTTCATTGGGTATGTGTTTTTAGAAACTTGGTGAACTACTTTACTAACACTTTGTTCTTCAGTAGTGCTAATGGTTCATTTTGGACTTTGGACTACACTGGACTTTCCTGAACCTTTAAACTACTTACGGTATCTTGCAATAGCTCCTGTATCTTTTTATTGGTATCACTATAGTCTTCATAATCTGCAACTTCATAAATATATCCTGTACGTTTATTGCCTTTAGATTTACGTACCAAATCAGCAAGCTGTAATTGTATCATATACCGTTTTTGATTGCTGGGGTTTAATCGTAATACTCTACGTATTTCTGCATTGGTAAAAGTGGTTTGGGTATTAATTTTAAGATAGGTTTTTAGCTGCTCAAAGAATTGTCTACAAGCACCGTTTAGAATATCACTCTTCCTAAGTAGTACTTCTTGTATAAGTTCATTAGCTTGTTGGATATCTTCTACTGTTGTTTCTATATAGACTTCTCCCGTATCTTCATTGACTTGTTGTTTTCGTTGATACTGCTTATAGAATGTAATAGCTTCAATCAATTGTAAATAATGGGCATTTGTCCTTCGGGGTTTAAATACAGATGATGGTAATTCCAGATGCATAGCATAGGGATTAATCACTTTAACAGGCTTTAATACGCGTTGTACATTCTGTAGGATTGCTTTTACTTTTAACTCTTCTTCTTCATTGACTTGTCCGGCGGAGATCAACCTCTGATAGTCCATGATCTTTTTGTCTTGTTCTGGACTTTCATCAATATACAGTAAGAAGCTCCTGTTTGAGTTATCCTCATAAATACTTTCTTGGGTGGTACAACCTGCAACAGATACTGGACCTTCTACAGTTAAATGGACAGTTTTAGTAGTGCCTTTTCTATCCTTATGGACAACGGTTTTTGTGATTCTCTTTTTGCTTTGTAATTCCCGTAAGGGATAGAGTACAGCTTCGGCGCCGTCTAAGTCTTCTATTAAAATGAGTTTGTGTTGTAGTTCTGTACGGTTGAAGTAGTAAAAGGCATTGGCAGATAATACCGTTATTTCTACTTTGTCTTCTTCTGGAATAAGTTCTGCTACTTTGCTTTGTAAATGGGTCTTTCCAACTCCTGAACTTCCTAGACTGATACAATGCAAGGGATTGCTTAACTTTCGGGATGTAAATATGAGGAACATCAGCAGGCGATTAACACGTTCTCCTACAACGCCACTCCTGCCGATGTCCTCTACTGTTACCCCTAACAGTTCCTTTTGTTTTAAATAATTGATAGCTTCTTGTTCTTCTGTAGCACTTAGTTCTTTGATATAGGGTTTTGAGGTTTCTGCTTGTTTGTCCAACAATAAAAAACGATGGTTCTCCAGTGCTGCTGTTAACTCTTGTAGTGTTCTTCTGACTACACTTGTCCCAATCTCCAAGCGTTCTGCTACTTTGCGGATGAACTTTTCTAACTGATTGTCGTTGTATAAATCAATAGTGTGTCTTAATGTATTCGCGGTTGCTGAGCCTGTCGAAGTATTGAGTTTTTGTATGGCCAACGTAACACGCATACTTTCCAACTTGGTTGGTTTTAGACCACCTAAGATTTGGATTTGTATGTGTTTGGTGATGTATTCGTAGCGGTTGGGGTTACTTGTGTCTAGCATTTTTAAAACTTATATATCTGAACAATTATTCACAAAACTATAGAATAATTCAGATTCATACAAGAACTATTCTATTTGTTTCTGATCTTTCATTCATCTATATTTGTATTAAACCCCTGATAAGCATAGTAAAACTGAACAATAATGGACTTTGGAGATAGAATAACATTAGTACGTAAACAGAAAAAACTTTCTCAAAACGAGTTAGGTAAACTGGCTAATGTCTCAGGTGATATTGTAGGAAAATATGAACGTAATGAGATGAAGCCCTCTATTGAGACTGCTCGTAGATTAGCTAATGCCTTAAATGTTACTTTAGATTATTTAGTAGGAGATAGTAATACTGTTGTCTATGACAAAGACATTACTAACCGTATTGAAGATATTATCAATATGAGTGATGATGATAAAGAAGCACTATTTAAAATCATTGATGCTTATATCAGAGATTTTAAAGCAAAAAAAGCGTACGCATAAAAAAACCACCCATATCCCTATGAGTGGCCTTACTTTTTACACATTTTAATCCTTCAAAGATCGTTTAGTAACTGTCTCACTTTCATTGGTGTGCCTTATATGGAACACATTATTTCAAAATCATCGCGTAGATAGCACAGCACCAATTTACTACACGTAAGTATAAAGAATCCTTATTTAATAGTTTCTAACAAACTTTCATTATTTCAAAGAACAAGAATGAGCCTCTAAATTGAGACCCATTCTTTATTTATAATACTGATAATCAATTTTGAAAATATTTAATTTCTCAAAAGCACCAGTTTACTACACTACCAGCGTGGGTTATTGGGTTTACCAGCCTATATTCTTCAAATGTAGAGAATCATTTTTAATTTCAAAGTCCAAATACACAGGGTCATAAATAGGAGGGGGTATATTAGACTTCTTTTTGAAGTACATTAAAGCTTTTTCAATTTGACTTGTTTTTTCAAATAAGTTTTGATCAATATCTCCAAATAGTAAAACAACCTTATCTTTATATTTTAGATGCCCTATTAATTCTCCGTAGACAGGCATATTCTTTTTGAAAAGATCAAAATTTGTGATACAGCTACTTATTGAATAATTATATTTTTGTTCTTCTTTGGCATAAAATATTATTGTGCCATCTTTTGTGTCATAAATATCTTTTTTGTTATATATGCTGTCTAACACTCTTAAAACTAAATCATTTTTGACAATATGTGTATCTTTTAAATTTCGCAAATAAGATATATTTTTTTCTGATTCTTGACCACAAGAAATATATATTATAAATATTGAAAATATAAATACATTTAACTTAATTTTTCTTTGTATGTTTTGAACTAATAATTCCATTTGCTCCATATAAAATTGTTTTTCCTGTATTTACATCATAAACTTTTAATTTAACACCTTCTCCTTGAAAATGTCTAGCGACAGCCGCATCGCCTGTGCCTTTTCTTGGTCCTGGACTGAATCCTGAAGGACCGTAAGGGCTATTCTTTCCTCCAGGGTGACTATGTGTTGCAGTAACTGCATATCCGTCAATTAGAGCATCAATTGTCAATTCATTATGTCCATATGCTGCAGTTTTATGATGTCCAGTCCCGATATAGCTTTTGTCAGCATTATACCAATACTGACCATATTCAACATGAAACCATTCCACTTCGGTATTTTCTGCTAAAAATTGAAATAATTCTCTAGACTCTTCTGGAGCATTATCAAAACTAAAATAATCTACTGTTGGATCCGATGTCTCGATTTGTTCTTGATTGCTCTCATCTAGCACTCCCTTTTCAACATCAACAGATTTATTAGTCTTATTCCCGTTGTCATCCGTTTTATACAGTCGATCAACTTCGTTACCATCTTCATCATAATATTTTTGATCATCTAAGTGTTCAATATCTCCGTTATCATTTACACCGTAAGTATCTAAAAGTCCTGAAGGGTCAATCCTTAGAATCGGATTATTTTGCACGAAATTATATGGATTCAACCAATTCCTTTCTTCTGCATAGGGGTCAACACTTGTGAATCTACCTAAAGAAGCATCATAACTTCTCCACTCCATTTCATAAAGGTTTAATCCTAGCGCCTCTTCTTGTTCAACACCATTGAACTTAAACTTCTCTGCCATTGAGTTTGAGTTAGCAGAAACCGTGTTATTATACCCCTTTTGAAGGAGTCCAAA
>CAZPTJ010000143.1:0-8443 GCA_964589085.1 uncultured Flavobacteriaceae bacterium
CACTTTCAAGTTGTAATAGATTTTCTAATGCATAATCTGGGTTTAACATAAGCTTTAAAACCAACACGCAAATGCCAGCAATAAATGACGCTAGAACATTTGTGCGTATTAACATTAAAATCAAGCTAAAAGAAATGCAACTATATGAAGTTTATATTTTGGAATCCTTGCGCAATTGTGCCATTTTAATAGCTGTAATAGCTGCCTCGGTTCCTTTATTTCCGTGAATACCTCCACTACGTGCTCTAGACTGTTCGATATTATTATCGGTAAGTACACAAAAAATAACAGGAATATCTCCCTGAAGGTTTAGTTCATTAATTCCTTGGGTGACGCCTTGACATACATAATCAAAATGCTTGGTTTCTCCCTGAATCACAGTTCCTATGGCTATTACAGCATCTAGCATCTCATAACAAGACATCAAACGCTTACAACCATAAACCAGCTCAAAACTTCCCGGAACATTCCAGCGGACTATATTTTCATTAATAGCTCCACAATCCTTCAATGCATCAAAAGCTCCTTGAAAAAGTCCTTGAGTGATTTCGTCATTCCATTCTGAAACAACAATCCCAAATCGAAAATCTTTCGCATTTGGGATTGTTGTTTTATCGTAAGCAGATAAATTCTGTCCGGCTGTAGCCATGTTTCAATAATTAATTTGCAGCCTGCGCTTTACCTAAGTACAGATCTACCTGATTTGCATAATCAGAACCACTAAATTCATCTTTGATTCTGGATAGATACTTAATGGCTTTATCGTACTGTTGTAATTCAATAGCAGCTACACCAGCTTTAAATAAAAAACGTGGTGTTGTAAAATCATTAGTCGACATACCGACTGCTTTTTCATAATGTCCTATCGCCACATCATTTTGATTCAATTCAGAAAAGGCATCTCCAATAGCACCTTCCGCAAGTGGAGCAAGCATCATATCATCAGATTTAAAATCCTGAAGATAATCGATAGCATCTTCATATTTGTTTGTTTCTAAATATGACATTCCTGCATAATATTTTGCAAGATTGCCTGATTTTGTACTTCCGTATTTATCGGCTATTTCCAAAAGACCATACTTCCCATTCGACCCTGTCAACGCAATATTATACAATGAATCCTTTACGGCAGTATTTGTAGTAGTCAATGCAGTATTAAAATCATCCTGTGCCTGTGCAATCTCTTCGGCAGCCTCTATCTCATTAGGTTCTACTACAAATTTATTATAAGCAAGGAATCCTAACACAATAACCAAAACGCCTGCGATCACACCAAAAATGGCTTTCTTATTATTTTCTATCCACTGTTCTGTTTTAGAAGCACCCTGATCCAGAGAAGCAAAAACTTCGGCAGTTGTACTATCCTCAATAATTTCGGCTTCCTTCTCGACCTTAGTTTTAGGCTTATAACCTCTTTTCTTATATGTAGCCATAGCTATTTTAATTAGTGGCGCAAAAATATGATTTTTATTGGTTCCTGAAAGGGAAAATATTCCTTATTTTTCAATATTTTGCAGCTTATTTTAATGCCTATCCACGCTACTTCGACTAGCTCAGTATAAATTTCGCGAAAGCAAAAACGCGACCATCTCTATGATTTTAAAATCACTCTCTTTAGTTAATTATAAGAATTTTACTTCTAAGGCTTTCGATTTTAATACAAAAATAAACTGTTTTGTTGGGAATAATGGGGTGGGAAAAACCAATATACTGGATGCCATTTATCATCTTTCTTTTGGGAAAAGTTACTTTAATCCTGTTACCAGTCAAAATATTAACCATCAGGCTGATTTTTTTGTAATCGACGGTTTATATCAAAAACAAGATCGTGATGAGAAAGTGATTATAAGTGTTAAAAAGGGGCAGAAAAAAGTAATCAAAAGGAATGGTAAGATATATGATCGGTTATCGGATCATATCGGATTTCTTCCTTTGGTCATTATTTCTCCCGCAGATCGGGATCTCATTACAGAAGGTAGTGATATACGTCGAAAATTCATCGATGGGGTTATTGCTCAAAGCGACAAGGCGTATTTAACGCATCTTTTACAGTATAACAAAGTCTTGAGCCAGCGTAATGCGCTGCTCAAATATTTTGCACTTAATACGACTTTTGATCCTGACACCCTCGCTGTTTACAATGAACAATTACTCACATATGGACAGCCTATCTTTGAAAAACGCACCCATTTTCTGGAGGAGTTCATCCCTATTTTTCAAAAACGGCATATGGCAATTACTGGTGGTATAGAAAAAGTATCTCTTGATTATCAAAGTTTACTTCAAGGCACAGCTTTCAAATCGCTATTAGATCAATCGCTTCATAAGGATAGGGCTGTACAGTATACCAGTGCAGGGATTCATAAGGATGATTTAAATTTCACCATTGATGGATTCCCTATTAAAAAATTTGGCTCGCAGGGGCAACAAAAGTCTTATCTCATTGCTTTAAAACTCGCACAATTTGATTTTATAAAAACCATAACAGGAGTGAATCCACTGCTCTTACTGGATGATATTTTTGATAAACTTGATGAACAACGTGTAGCTCAAATTATTCAACTGGTAGATGATGAAGATTTTGGTCAGTTATTTATAAGCGATACGCACCCCGAGCGTACAGAAAATGTGGTGAAGCGTATTCATCAACGCTACGATATTTTTCATTTATAAAAGTATACTCATTTTAATTTTTACGTACTTTGTCCGTATAAAGCTCATTGCGTTTTGAAGTCCACAATTATATTATTTTTTTGTTGTATTTGCTTATTAGGTTGTGCTAATACAGATACGCAACTAAAACATATCAATGGGTATTGGGAAATTGTTTCTGTAGAAAATGTAGATGGAGACACTAAAGAGTTTACCGTTAATCAAACCATTGATTATATTGAGATTACTGATAACAAAGGGTTTAGAAAAAAATTACAACCGGATCTCTCCGGGAATTATAAGACTACTGAAAGTGTTGAATATATTGAAGTCAATATTGTAGATGATCAAATCGTTCTTTTATACTCAACTCCTTTTTCCTCCTGGAAGGAAGTTGTAATTACTGTTTCTGATAATAAACTGGTCGTTGAAAACGAAGCTAAAATTAAGTATACTTACAAAAGGTATGAACCTTTAAATCTGAATTAATGTCAAAACGAAAAACCGATCCCTTATCATTACAGGATGTCTTAAGTGAGTTTGTAAGTTCCAACAAGCTGCAAAAGGGTATCGATCGCGTACAGGTTGAAAAAGCCTGGTTTGATCTCAATCCTGTTTTTGAAAAATATACAACGAGCATCCGACTGGATCGGGACACCTTATTGGTAAATTTAAACTCTTCTGTCTTCAGGGAAGAGTTGAGTTATGGTAAAGAAAAAATACTTCAAATGATTAATGAATCCCTAGGTCGGGAAGTTATCAAAAAACTGGTTTTACGATAACTTCTATTCCAAAAAACTTTTGATCGCCAGATCATAACTACCCAAGCCAAAACCAAGAATCACTCCTTTTGCATATTTAGAAATATAGGATTGATGCCGAAAAGATTCTCTAGCAAATGTATTGGAAATATGGACTTCAATAACTGGAGTGGTAATCGCTGCAACGGCGTCACCTATTCCAACCGAAGTATGAGTATAAGCAGCTGCATTAAGAATAATTCCATCAAAAATAGTATCGGCCTCCTGAATTTTAGAGATCAATGCCCCTTCAATATTAGATTGAAAATAGGACAGTTCTATATCTTTAAAATGAAATTGTAATCGAGTAAAATAATCTTCAAATGTCTGATTTCCGTAGATTTCAGGCTCTCGCTTTCCTAGAAGATTTAGATTTGGACCATTAATTATGATGAGTTTCATAAATTACTGTATTGATGCACTTAAAATAAGAAATAAAAAAGGGTTTGTTATAAACAAACCCCTTTTTCTATATCTATGTAATTATATTAAAATATATAATATCCAACAGATAAACTAAACACAGCATTTTGTACTGAGCTCTCTGTTACTATCTCAGTAAACCCAAGATTATATCTCGCTTGAAAAAATACACCATTTTCTAGCTTATATTGAGCTCCAATGGCTCCTCCAAAATCTATAGTTTCCACATCATCAACATCTTCACTTTCGTCTCCATCGGTAACTTGAGCGTTAATATTAAATCCAATTTGCGGCCCAACTTGAATACTTAAACCTTGAGCAATATTAATATCCAACAAAATTGGCACATTAATATAATCCAATTGCGTAACTACATCATCAAAATCCTCAATACCAAACCCTTGTCCAGAGTAAAAGATTTCAGGTTGAATCGCAAATCGTTCATTAATTCCAAAACTTCCAACGACCCCAACATTAAAGCTAGTTCTACCTTCTACTCCATCGGTATCATCACCTGTCAAACTAGAAAAGTTAACTCCCCCTTTGACACCATATGCATTTTCTTGTGCTTGCAGTGTAACGACACTTGCCACAATAAGTAATCCAAAAAAAATAATTTTTTTCATAATAAGTTAGTTTTTATTATACATTACGCTTACTCTATTTAAGGATTTTCAGCTCTCCCCCTTTAACATAATAAATTATATGCATAAAGACATGCCTATTTATTCTAATTGATACTTTAAGTTAGCTGTAGGGGGACTAACTTTAGGTGTTACAAATATATACAGTTATTTATTTTTTCAAAATAATAATTCATATTTGTCGAATATTTCAATCGCATAAACTTGAATTATTCTAAAATGTGTTTAGTAATTTTACTGTCGTGAAATGGAAAACAGCTATACTGGATTACTTAAGTTATTTGAGGATTGAACGTGGTTTATCTGAGAATACAATTACTAATTATGCGTTGGATTTGAAAAAGATAGTGCAGTACTTGGCAGATCACGAGATAGACGAAAGCCCAATTTCTATCTCTAATGAACAGTTAAAAGAGTTTATTTATGCACAAGCTAAAATGGTCAAACCACGTTCACAGGCACGTCTGATCTCCAGTTTAAGAGGTTTTTTTACCTACCTAATCTTTGAAGATTATCGTGAAGACAACCCTATAGAACTTATTGAAGCCCCAAAACTGGGACGAAAACTTCCCGATACGCTTTCGGAAACAGAAATAAATCTCCTTATTGCAACGATAGATTTAAGTCATCCACAAGGCGAACGTAATCGCGCTATTTTAGAAACGCTCTACGCCTGTGGTCTTCGTGTTTCTGAATTAACCACTTTAAAATTATCAGATCTATTTTTTAATGAAGGGTTTATACAAGTAACAGGAAAAGGAAATAAGCAACGTTTTGTTCCTATAAGTGAACATACTCAAAAGTATATTACTATTTACCGTAATACCATTCGTAATCATCAGGATATTCATCCAGAATACAGTGATACCTTATTTTTAAATAGACGTGGTCGTGGGTTAACACGCGCTATGATTTTTACAATTATAAAACGAACTGCGGAAAAAGCTAATATTACAAAAACCATAAGTCCACATACTTTTAGACATAGTTTTGCAACGCATTTACTTCAAAATGGGGCAGACTTACGTTCTATACAACAGATGTTAGGTCATGAAAGTATAACCACAACAGAAATCTACACGCATATTGATCGTTCTCATCTCACTGAAATGATCAATAAATTTCATCCACGAGCATCAAAGAATACTGATTAAATATTTATAGACAGGACATTAAGTTCCTTATCGATTTCCGATAAACGTACGAACTTGATTCGTTTGCGTTCCTGTGCTGTCCCATAGTTATCATAGATGGTAAATTTCATAAATACGGGTTGTCCCTTATCTTCTTCTATAAATCCATAGTTAACTACATTAAAACGCCATAAACCTTTATCACCATTGGTCAAAAAGAATTCCTCCATATTAAATCCAATATTGCTTTCCTGAACCAATCGTTGATAGGCTTCTTTTTGAGTGTGAGACCAGGTGAAATATCTATTCTGCGGGTTGATGATCTGCAAATCAAACTCTGCTTTGGGATCATTCCATTCAATGACAATACGTTTATCCAGCTTACTTACCTGTTGTGTGTACTTAGCGTTAAGCGTATTTGTGGCTACACTACTTTTGTATTTTCTAACAAAATTGCGCAGCTCCTTAGTAAGGGATTCTTGAATAGGATTAAATGTTGCTTTACCCGAAGCACCTTTATCGATCTGTTCATAGATCGTTAATGCCTTTTGTGCTTGCCCGGCATCTGCATAGGCCAGTGCTAAGTCTCTATAAGCTTGTGCAGTTTGAGGGCTTGTTTTTAAAATATATTCATAAATCTTAGCCGCTTGCCCACGTTGATTCGTAGCCTCATACTTATATGCTAGTGCTCTTAACATAGTAAGATCATCTGTCGCAACTTCCAGTACATTAGATAATACTCTATTCACAATAAATTGATTATTCCATCCCTTAAAATAGTCCGCCACATCAAGATAAAATGCAGCTTTATTTCCGTGAATATCCCGCTGTTTCAAATAAATATCATAGGCATTATCCACAGATGTCGCAATTTTCAATTCATTGATATAACTTGTATTTGCCAATTCTGATATGGTTTCTGCACTTCCAGAATAAGTATCTGTTGTTCCGACCTTCTTTTTCTTGCCTCCATTGTTGATATTTTTTGCAGCTTGACCAGTTTTACTTGTAATTAAAATGACACCATTTACGCCTAGCGTTCCATATTTATTGGTTGCGGCATGACTCTTTAAAATGGTGATATCTGCAATATCTTCTGGATTAATTAAATCTTCTATTCCTCTGCTTTGAATTCCTTCTCCAAATCCCAGTGCTCCAGAATTAGGATCGGTAGAAGAATCTCGTTGTACCGTAGGAATACCATCAATAACAATTAAAGGGTTTGTATTTCCAAAAAGCGTTTGCACCGTTCTTATTTGAGCCCGGGCTAAACCTCTGGTTGGATTTACCACAACCCCAGAAAATTTCCCTTGTACAGCAGTAGACACATCTGTATTTATCTCCTTGATATCTTCATCCCCTATTGATTTTACATCATAACCCAATTGATCTTTCCTTAATTTACCATATCCTGTATTTATTGTGTTTTCCTCTTCTTTCTTTGTTGTTAACACTACTTCATCCAGACTCTCATCGGTAAAATCTAAATTGAGATTGATCGTTCTTTTATCGGTAACCCTGACACGCTTAGTTTTCTTACCCACATAGGAGAAAACTAGTATATTTCCAGGTTTAACACTAATACTGAATTGACCGTTAGTATCTGTAAAGGTTCCTTTATCTGTATCTTCAATTCGCACGCTTACATTAGCAATCGGCCCTACTCCATCAGCAATAGACCCTGTTACTGTACCAAAAACTTCAGATCCATTAGTTTCGGAATTATTAGGTATAACGGACGTAAAATCTCCTTTGCTGGAATTAGCCAACAAATTTAATCGCGTCGTTTTATTTGAAGTCACACTTTGAATAACGGTTACAGGAGCAGGACTTGCTATACTAATATCATTATATATGGAAGATCCATCTGTGGATACAATATAATAATCGGCTTTCGTATTAAAATCAACCACATCAAAGTCTGTTGATCCGTCATAAATAGAATTAGATAAAGCTGCTTTAAGCATATCCCAATTACTGTCTTTAACACTAAATTGTTCTCTAGCTGTTACTGCATTACTAAAGGATATACAAGTCACCGTTGCTTGTGGCACTGTTTTAAAAAAGGTATCCAGGCGCTCAAACTCTCCTCTTAAATCCCTTTTTTGCATAGAAAAAGACACATCCCAATACAGTGTTACCGAAGACGATGAATCTGATGTAGAAGTTTCATTTTGAGCTGAGGTCGTTTTCGCGAAAGCGAAACTCAATATAATAATGGTGATTAATAATTTTTTCATAATGCCTAGGTTTTAATTGATAATAATCAAATCTGTCTGTCTTTCATTCACATAATTAAAGCCTGAATTTCCCCAGAACCCTGCTTCTTCAAGCATGATTCTAATATTCTTATTCCACTTGGGGATGTGGACGGTTGTATTAAGTTCTATTGCGTATACCGTATTTTCAAACAATGGATAATCACCAGTTCCAGGAACACCTCCCTGTGAATCCCACATTCCTATCGTCGGACCTGCAGCATGGCCATACAAACCTAATGGATGCGTATATATGGCTGGCAATAACCGATCATCCTTTCCTTCCTGAAGTGCTCCTAAAAGGATTTCATTTCCAGATTTTCCTGTTTTAAAATGTTGTGTAAGTATATCTTGCACTCTATTTCCATCTTTTAAGGCCCGCTTCAAATAGTCAGGAGCTTCTTTTTCTCCCTCCTTTAAGACATAGGCATGTTGTTGACAATCCGTATTCAATCGTAAATAGGTGATTCCAAAATCACAATGCAATAAATCTCCTTGGAGAATGACTTGACCATCGGGGCGATTCGAAAAAG
>CAZPTJ010000144.1:0-8393 GCA_964589085.1 uncultured Flavobacteriaceae bacterium
GGCTAATCTGAAATCCAAAGCCTCCGTTTTTAACGGAGGTTTTTTACTGAGATTTGAAATGGATATAAAAAAGCAGTGATAGAAATATCACTGCTTTGCAAACTTATAATAAATAGACTTTGATTTTAGCGCTTTATAATATTTATCGTACTTATACTATCAGCTGTCTGTATTTTGACAAAGTACATTCCTGTTGATAGATTGCTAAAATCCAATGTGCTATTACCTTGATGCCATATAGTATCCGAAACTTTTTGACCTTGGATATTATATATTGTCGTTGAGAAATCAGCTAGGGTAGTGGTGATATTAACGATCGTATTTGTTGGGTTTGGAAAGAAGGAAAATGCCTGTTCAATTTCTTCATCTAGCGCTAGAGGGTCATCACTTACCACATTGAATTGTAGGTCGTCAAAATAGAATCCATCCTGATTAACAATACCATTGGTTACGATTTGGAATCTGGCTAAAATAGATTCACCCAGATATTCACTTAAATCAATATTTTCCAATACCCAACCTGGTTGATTGCCTTGATATAAGGGCTGTCCATTATCTTGATTTTGATTTCCAATAGTAGTAAAAAGACCACACTGCGGTTCCCAGGTTGATCCTCCATTTGTAGAAATTTCAAATTGAGCATAATCAAAGCCTGCTTCTATTTCCCATAAGGCTTGAAAACTAACAGAAGCTGCGGTAGCATCAGTTAGGTCTATTTCATTTGCCAGACGTATAGTCTCATTTTGATTTGGATTATAGTTACTATTGGGAGAATCAGTAATAGAACTTGATGGTGAAACAAACTCTTCATTTGTTATTCCCCACCCATTATTTACAAAATTATCGGTGGTACTATTACCTTCATCAAGGAAGACAATGGTGTCTGCAGAAGGAGTTCCAAAAAACTTGGTAACCCGAGTTCTTTCTTCTAAGGCACCACCATCAACAACAATATCGAATACAATTTCTTCTCCGTCAGCAATATCACTATCTAATGTGATCGTTATGTTTCCAGTATCACTGTCGCCTGCAAATAAGTCGTTATGATTTACTGGAGTTCCTGTATTCGTTATATTGGAGCTTACTGCATCAATGCGCACTTCAAAATTATTGGGTAGATTATCATTGATACTTAAACTATTAATGGTATAAGCAATGTCAGGAGTCGTATTATCCAGAAATGATGGTGAATTATCCTCTGCTTGAGCAAAAGAGTTTACCATCTTGGCAATCTGCATATTCAGGAAGACCATACTTCTGTTTATGTCTAAAATTTGGCTTTCCGGAGGCCAGAAAGCATTACCAATTTCAGGTGTAAAAGCAAAAATACGATCGTGTGTTCCTACAGTTCCGTACATAAAATCATCACTATCCCCTGAAAAAGGAGAATCTCTCACAGGGTTAAATCCGTTTTGAGAAACCATGGAGGCAGAAATAGTTTGATATATATCATCTTCAGGAGTCGGTACATCTGCATAACTAAAAGGGTAGAATAATACCTGACCGAACGTATGATTGTTTAATGCTCCCACAAAATTATTTTGCTCTACAAGCCATTTAATGGCTTGATTTTCAATTTCGGAGAAAGGAGCAGTGCCTCTAAATATACCTGAGTTAGGATTTCCTGAAGATCCTGGACCTCCCCAGCTTCCATTATTAGGATTTCCATTAATATGGTAATCGTAATTGCGATTATTATCGACACCTATACCATTATTTCTGTTTTTACGCCAGAAACCGCCACCATTGGGATCAGTAAATTGATTAAATAGATAGCCATCAGGGTTTACTACGGGAACAAAAACGAGTTCGGTATTATCAACAATAGCTTGAATTTCCGGATCAGAGTCATAATTTTCGAGCAGATACCACATATAAAAAATAAGCTGTTGCAAACTGGCCGGTTCTCTTGCATGATGAATAGCCGTGTAAAGCATCTGCGGTTCTCCTTCATTGTCTGTGTCAGGATTGTCCGAAATCCGTACCCAAAAAATATTATTGCCACCTATTCCAGGTGTAATGTTATATCCGGCAGGTTCAACACCTTCTGTTTCAAAATCACTTATAGATGCTTTTGATGTAATAAGGTTAGGAAATAACGTACGCATATCATCCAATTCATCTAATGCTTCCTGATATGTTAAAAAACCACCCATTGATCCATTATTGTAATTAACGGGGGTTACGATATCATCAGACCCATCATCAGTACAGGGAACAGGATTTCGTGTATCAGGAGTTTCCGGACCTGAAGTCCCTCGTTCCTGATAATGTGCTTTAACATCTTCAATGATAACTTCAACCTGAGCACCTATAGATCGAGCCGTTTCCAGTTCACTTTCGGAAAAAACCGAAATGATAGAAATTCCAGTTCTCTTAAAACCATGATCCATTGGAATACCTGCAGATTCTAGTTGTGCAAATATTTGAGGTGTATTGTAGGTTATTTTAGCTCTTTGATAACGTTCTTCAATAAATTGTGCTGTAATGACGGAAGAAGTCATTAGAAAACAAACAATTATAAAAAGTAAATTTTTCTTCATGGTAGGATTTTAAATATTTAATAGTCAATTATTTAGGGTGCAACTATAATTTAATGTGAATACAGTATCATAATAATAGTTAAATCATCTGATACCCTAATGTATAATTGTTAAAATTATTATTGTTAAATTAAATTATTTGATTGACTACAAACAACAATTAAGATAGGCTTCAAAACTTCTCTGAAGCCTTTTAATACCTTTGTAGACAGAATTTTATAGGCCTATTTTACGATTATTGATTAAGACCTCTTTTCAATCCATTTTCTGGCGTTAACAAATGCTTCTAACCAGGGAGATACTTCGTCCTGACGATCATTAGGGTAATGTGCCCAGTTCCATTGGAAAGTCGACCGTTCTATATGTGGCATTGCTGCTAGATGACGTCCCGTCTTATCACATATCATTGCAGTGTTATAATCAGAACCGTTAGGGTTTGATGGATAACTATCATAACCGTATTCTGCAACTATTTCATAAGCACTCTTGGGCATAGGTAGATGAAACTTACCTTCTCCATGACTGATCCATACGCCTAGCGTACTTCCAGCAAGACTGGAAAGCATAACACTCTTATTTTTTTGAATGGTTACACTCGTAAAAGCACTTTCATGTTTATGTGAATCGTTAAAATGCATTTTGGAAAGCTGTCCATGTTCCGGATTGATAAGATCCAGTTCTAAGAATAATTGACAGCCATTGCAAATACCAACAGAAAGCGTATCCTCTCGATCAAAAAATGCTTTTATAGTTTGATTAGCCCGTTCATTGTATTTGATAGCTCCTGCCCAACCTTTTGCAGATCCCAAAACATCACTATTTGAAAAACCGCCTACAGCACCTATAAATTGGATATCTTCTAGTGTTTCCCGACCGGAAATTAAATCGGTCATATGGACATCCTTTACATCAAAACCAGCTAGATACATAGCATTAGCCATCTCACGTTCCGAATTACTTCCTTTTTCTCTGAGGATAGCCGCTTTGGGTCGAGGAGTATTGTGATCTACTGTAGGACGTTTTCCATCAAAATGCGCTGGGAAATTAAAAGTTAAGGGTTGGCTTTTATAGTTGGAATAACGTGCAGCTGCAAGATCATTGGCCGTTTGCTTCTGATCTAGGAGAAAGGACGTTTTATACCAGGTATCTCGTAAAGAAGATATATTTAAACCAAGTTCGATACCTTGGTTTTTAATGGTGAGCGTTCCATTATGTGTTGCGTGCCCAATTTTTTGAAAAGAAACACCCTGATCCTTGAGTATTGCTTCTACCTGAGCATCTTTTGATTGAAAAATAACACCAACATTTTCTGAAAATAATAGTTTGATAAGATCTGGTTCATTAAGTCCTGAAAGGTCTAATTGTGCTCCCAAATCGACATCGGCAAAGCATAATTCAAGAAGACTGGTAATCAATCCACCACTCCCTATATCATGTCCGGCCACAATTTGATCTCCTTTAATCAATTGTTGTAGTGTATTAAACGCTTTCGCGAAAGCATCATCATCAAGCACAAGTGGAGCTTCAGTACCAATGGTATTGCGAATCTGAGCAAAACTGGAACCGCCTAATTTATAGGAATCTCCAGACATATTGATATAATAGATGGCTCCACCATCTTTCTTTAAAACCGGCTCTACGACCTTATGAATGGCATTACAATGTCCAGCAGCAGATATAACAACGGTTCCGGGCGCAATGACTTCACCATCTTTATATTTTTGTTTCATGGAAAGACTATCCTTTCCTGTAGGGACATTAATTCCGAGATTAATTGCAAAGTCAGATATGGCTTTTACTGCGGTATATAATCTAGCATCTTCCCCTTTATTTTTACAAGGCCACATCCAGTTTGCAGAAAGACTAACCGATTTAAGATCATCTTGCAAGGGTGCCCAAACTATATTTGTTAAGGCTTCTGCAATACTATTTTTACTTCCTGCAATGGGATCAATAAGCCCACTGATAGGGGAGTGTCCAATAGATGTAGCGATTCCTTCATGGCTTTTATAATCTAATGCCATGACTCCAACATTGTTTAATGGGAGTTGTAAAGGGCCTGCACATTGTTGTTTGGCAACACGTCCTCCTACGCAACGATCTACTTTATTTGTGAGCCAATCTTTACAAGCCACGGCTTCCAGCTGTAAAACCTGATCCAGGTAGTCATGAAAATGTGAAAGTTCATAAGTAGGGGCTGCATAGTCATATGTGACTGTTTCATCATTCATGATTGTTTTTGGAGAACTCCCAAACATATCTTCGAGATGTAAGTGCATAGGTGTTTCTCCAGTCGTTTCACTTTTAAAACGAAACTCATGATTATCCGTAACCTTACCAACATCATACATAGGTGAACGTTCACGATCTGCAATACGTTGCAAATGATCAAGATTTTCTGAGCCAATGACTAAGCCCATACGCTCCTGAGACTCATTACCAATAATTTCTTTGGCCGATAGTGTTGGATCCCCTACAGGAAGTGCATCCAGATTAATATGTCCTCCTGTTTCTTCAACAAGTTCTGAGAGACAATTTAAGTGACCACCTGCTCCGTGATCATGAATGGAAACAATGGTATTTTCTGTGCTTTCTACCATTCCCCTAATGGTATTTGCAGCTCTTTTTTGCATTTCAGGGTTGGAACGTTGTATAGCATTGAGTTCTATACCTGAACTAAATTCACCGGTATCTGCACTGGACACCGCGGCTCCACCCATTCCAATACGATAATTCTCTCCACCTAATATGACAATATTGTCACCCGCTTTAGGCGTATCTTTTTGTGCTTGCTCCAATTTTCCATAGCCTATTCCTCCAGCTTGCATGATGACTTTGTCGTAACCTAAATTACGACCACCTTCCTGATGCTCAAATGTGAGTACTGACCCGACAATTAAGGGTTGACCGAATTTATTTCCAAAATCGGAAGCTCCATTAGATGCTTTAATTAAAAGGTCAATAGGGTTTTGATATAACCATTCTCGTGACTGAAATTTCTGTTCCCAGGGTCGTTCTTCTTCTAGACGAGAATAAGGTGTCATATATACGGCTGTTCCCGCAAGTGGTAGTGAGCCTTTTCCTCCTGCCAAACGATCTCGTATTTCTCCTCCTGAACCTGTTGCAGCTCCATTAAAAGGCTCTACAGTAGTAGGGAAATTGTGTGTTTCCGCTTTAAGCGAAATCGTGCTTCTAAAAGGTTCTTCTCTATAAAAATCTGGCTTATCTGCTGTTTTTGGCGCAAATTGGGTGACTTCTGGACCTCCAATAAAGGCAACATTATCTTTATATGCCGAAATAATGGTATTCGGATTTTCTGCAGATGTTTTTTTGATTAGTTTGAAAAGCGAGGTAGGCATTTCTTCCCCATCAATAATAAAAGTCCCATTAAAAATTTTATGCCTACAATGCTCTGAGTTTACCTGACTAAAACCAAAAACCTCAGAATCGGTTAGGGGGCGTTTTATTTTTGTAGAAACGTCATTGAGATAAGCAATTTCTTCATCACTTAATGCAAGACCTTCCTGTTCATTATATGCAGCAATATCCGTAATGTCCTGAACAGATTCAGGTTCCAAATCAATAACAAAGATATCTTGATTTAAAGCAGTATATTTTTGAGAAAGCATAGGGTCAAATGCCTCATTATCATTAGAACAGCTTTCAAATTCTTCGATACGAAGAATTCCAGATATGCCCATATTCTGGGTAATTTCTACTGCATTCGTACTCCAGGGAGTAATCATTGTCGCCCTTGGACCAATAAAAAAAGCGTCAATGGACGCTGTTTCTATTTTGGGTTGGTCGCCAAAAAGCCACACTAATTTTTGAATATCTTCTTGATTAAAATCGCTTTGGGATTGTACGGCATAGACTTTTGTTGCTACGTCTCCAAAAAAGTGAATCATTCGTCCAGGTATGTGATAATAATTGAAAGAGCAAATTTAATCTTTTTGAATGATATGAGGTTTGCTCTTTTTTTAAGTTAAGGTTGGGTTATTAACAGTGATCGTTGATAGTATTATTCCAGAACTATACTATCCTTTTGAGCCTGTATTTCTTGATCAATACGTGTTTTCAATCGGATGGCATCTATATTTTTGGAATCCAATAGTACTGCCTGGTCTGCATATTTTTTGGCAAGGAGATACTCTTGCTTTTTATAGTAAATATCTGCATAAACGACCTGTGCTTTTGGAATTTGTACATTGTTTATAGATTGTTCTAACTTTTGTGCTACTTGAAGTGCTTTGTCATACTGTTCGAGCTCAGCATACATTCCTGCCAAATATCCATTTATAAACCAATTATTCTTTTGATTTTCTGTAACGAGCGTATGCAAGGAATCAATCGCTTTTTTTGGACCATATATCGCATGGAGTATTTCTAGATATTCCGATTTTAGATATACTTTTTCCGGATATTTATGAATAATCACTCGCAAATTATTTTCAGCTAATTTTAGCACACTATCTAGTATTGAAGATACTAGTTCCGGATGCTCCTCGCGAACATTGGTAAAATGGGTTAAACCTATATAAACATCCAAAATTAAGCGTTCATCCCCCGTTATGGTTATTTTTTCTTGTTGTATTTCTTCAAAGAGCCTAAGGCGTTCTTCCAGATTTGGTGTAAGTCTCGCCAAAACACTTTTCCCCAATTGAAACTTTGGATCAAATTGCAATGCTCTACGATAGGAAACTTCGGCTGGACCATAGTTTCCTTCATCCATAATCTGTCGCCAGCCCAATTGATAATAAAACAAGGAAGAATCGATTTTTGAGCTAAAAAATAACTTGTCTTTTTTAGTTTCTTCTTTGTTGTTTTTAGTACAAGAAAAAAGGCAAAAAAGTATAAGACCAAAGAGATAGGAATATGCTTTCAACTGTTATTAGTTTTTGGAAAAGTACAAAAACCGATGGAGTTAGATAATAATAGACTGCTATCTTATAATAAGTTTCTCCACGTGATCATCTATGGATACTAAATAAATATCATTTGGAATATTTTGAGTGGTGATTCTGGTTGAGCGAATAGTAAGATCTATTTTAGTTTTATAAATGATCCTTCCTGTAACATCATAAATAGTAATATTATCAATGGATGAAATGGTTGTGATATTGAAGAAATCAACTGCTGGATTAGGGCTTATAGAAAAAGTGAGAATGTTAAAAGTCTCGGTGCTTAATAAAATACCCCAAATATCTTCAGCTGGTTCTCCTTCCCAAATTAGGGTGGCTAACGCGGGATTATCAATAAAAGGATTACGATTTCCGTAATCATTCTCCAGTTGAGGGTTGCGTTGTCCTTCTATATCAGAAACAGGATCTTCAATATTCCATTCCAAAAAGAGTTGAAGCATATCTGTAGTGCCTTCAAACGGACCAACACCAGTAAGTTCAGGCAGACAGCGATCTCCATAGCACAAATACATATACATGATTACCCTGGCTACATCACCTTTCCATTCATCTCCAGGGTACCAATTACCATTACCTAATACTCTGGAATCTCCGGCAGCAGCATCAAAAAATCACGAGGCTTTTAGACCATTGTGCTGCACATCCGATGTACGTAAATTATGAGGATCAGCAACTATGCCAGTAGAACTATTACTGGCATTTCCCATTGGCGGGTCGGCTAAACTTCTGGCAAATACGTGTTCCCGATTATAGTCACAAGAGTTTCCACCAAATAATTCGTTATCTCTTGTTCGATCAGTGATGCAATCATTATCATTATCATCAAATCCATATATACGAATAACTTCATCATTATTTTGAGGATTGGCATCGGTTATATAGCTAAATTGATATAAAATGGCATATGATATTTTAAAAGAAAAAGTTG
>CAZPTJ010000145.1:0-6754 GCA_964589085.1 uncultured Flavobacteriaceae bacterium
CCTGAAAAGGCAGGGACCACATATAGCGATTCCAAAGGTGGAATACTCATACATATTTCTTCTGTCTCTGCTGCTGAATCAATAATCTGAAGTCCGTCACGTAACCATTGAATGGAAGCACCTCCAACAAACACACTTCCTTCCAATGCATATTTAACGGTATCTGATTCCAGGCTGGCACAAAGTGTAGTTAATAATCCATTTTTAGAAAAATAGGGTGTTTTTCCCGTATTCAGTAACATAAAGCAACCCGTGCCATAGGTATTTTTTGCAATTCCTGTTTTTAATCCTCCTTGTCCAAATAACGAAGCTTGCTGGTCACCTGCCACGCCATAAATAGGAATTTGAGCATCACCATAGGGAATACTTCCAAAATCTGATGAAGAATGTTGAACCTCGGGCAACATCTTTTTAGGAATACGCAGCGCATTTAGAATTTCTTCATCCCAGGTTAGGCTTTTAATATTGTATAACATCGTACGACTGGCGTTGCTATGGTCTGTAAGATGATGTCCTGTGAATTTAAAAATAAGCCAACTATCAATTGTTCCAAACATTAAATCTCCTGCCTCCGCCTTTTCCTGTGCTTCTGGAACATGATCCAGTATCCATCTTAATTTTGTGGCAGAAAAATAGCTATCAACTACAAGCCCCGTATTCTTATTGATATAACGTTCGAGTCCTTCTTGCGCCTTAATATGAGCGCATATATTTTCCGTACGTTTATCCAGCCATACGATGGCATTATAAATAGGCTTACCCGTTTTTCGATCCCAAACTACCGTCGTCTCCCGTTGATTAGTAATTCCAATTCCAGCAATATCGTCAACGGCAAAACCGGAGTCTCTCATTACCGTTTCGAAAGTGTCTTTTTGATGAGCAAAAATTTCTTCAGGATCATGCTCCACCCATCCTGATTTCGGATAATGCTGTGTCAATTCTTTTTGGGCGATATGACAAATCTGACCCTTTACATCAAAAATAATAGTTCGTGTACTGGTAGTGCCTTGATCAAAGGCGATGACATATTGTTTACTCATACGAATATGTAAAGATGAATAACTCTTTTCCTCAAATTTAAAGCTAATAAAGATAGCTTTTTCCATGGCATAATTTATACATCCCTATCAAGAATTTCTAATAACAAAAACTGTTATAATTATCGTAAGCTCCCTGACCATATTCCGATTAAGGCGTATCTTTATTTTTTTATTTGAAACATTATGGCCGATTCATATTACGATCCCAAGGATTTACGAAAATTTGGAAAAATCACAGAGTGGAGTGAAGAACTAGGAACAAAGTTTTTTGATTACTATGGTAAAGTCTTTGAAGAAGGTGCATTATCTGTAAGAGAAAAAGCCCTAATCGCACTGGCGGTTTCTCATACCGAACAATGCCCCTATTGTATTGATGCTTATACGAAGTCAACTTTGCAGCTAGGAGTTACCCGAGAAGAAATGATGGAGGCTGTGCATGTAGGAGCTGCTATAAAAAGCGGTGCAACCCTTGTACACGGTGTAATGATGATGAATAAAGTAAATAAGCTTGATCTGTAATCTAAGGGTATTTTTTACGACTTTTGTACTTTATATGCATTGTATTTTTTATTTAAGATGAACACAATGCTATTTAATGCTTGGCTTTATTAACCTATGGCGACCAAATCACTCAAAAAACGAGATAACGAATTAGCAAATGCTAACAGGCAGTTAGAGATTTTGTCTAATGGTATTTTCCAAAACGGAGAACTTCCAACCTTTGCTCAAAAAATAAAGGAGACCAATCAGTTTCCGCTTAAAGCTAAAAAATTAGAGATCCTTCAGATTAATGTAGGTTATATGTGTAATCAGGTTTGTGATCATTGCCATGTAGATGCTGGCCCTGATCGTAAAGAGATTATGACACGGGAGACCATGCAGCAATGTCTGGATGTGATTAAAAATACAGAAGCGCACACTTTGGATCTTACAGGAGGAGCACCAGAGATGAATCCCGATTTCAGATGGTTTGTAGAAGAAGCCAGTAAAGCAGGAATTAAAGATTTTATTGTCCGAAGTAATCTTACGATTATTCGCGCTAATAAAAAATACTACGACCTTCCGGAATTCTTCAAGAAGCATAATGTGCACGTTATAAGTTCCATGCCGCACTGGACCAGAGGAAAAACGGATAAGCAACGTGGCGATGGTGTTTTTGACAAGTCGATAAAAGCTTTACAGGAATTAAATGCAGTAGGTTATGGTATGCCAGACAGTGATCTTCGATTGGATTTAGTATATAATCCCTCTGGAGCATTTTTGCCGGGAGATCAGGCGAGTATGGAGAAAGATTTCAAAAAGGCTTTAATGGAAGATTTTGGCATTCAGTTTCATAATCTTTTTGCTATTACAAATTTACCTATCTCCAGATTTTTGGATTACCTTATAGCCTCAGAAAACTATGAAGACTATATGTATCAACTTGTTGATGCTTATAATCCAATGGCTGTTCAAAATGTGATGTGTACGAATACACTTTCTATAAGTTGGGACGGTTGGTTATACGATTGTGACTTTAATCAAATGCTCGAGCTTCAGGTAAACAGTAAAGTAAAACACATTTCAGAATATAACGAAGATTTACTTAAAGGACGTAATATTGTAATATCTCAACATTGCTATGGTTGCACTGCAGGTGCTGGAAGTAGCTGTCAGGGAGTTGTTACCTAAATAAAATAATGATCCAGAATACCGCCATACTTGTTTTTGCTCAGACTGCTGCTATTGCATCACAGCACAAGGCTATTCATGGAGGTAATGAGCTATTTTCCACGCTTAACAAACAGATCATAGGTACCGTCCAAAAAACAGGAATTCCTTATTTTATTTCTGATGAAAGCGTTCAAGAGGGCGATACTTTTGGCAATCGATTTATCCATGCAATAGAGCAGGTTTTTAAGGCGGGATATGATCGTGTCATTACTATCGGTAACGATACTCCACACCTTAGAGCGGCACATATTGAAAAAGCTGCTCAACGCTTACAGGAACAATCACTTGTCTTGGGACCTTCACTAGACGGAGGCTTCTATCTAATGGGATTAGATCGCTCCTTTTTTAATAAGGAAGCATTTTTAAACCTCCCCTGGCAATCGTCAAGATTGAGACAAGCTTTAGTACAACAATGCACTCCTTTTGAAAAAAACATTATCGTATTGCCTGCTTTAGCTGATATTGATAATTACGAGGATCTTTATACTATTAAGAAGTTTTTGTTTACGCTTTCGCGAAAGCTTAAACATCTCATCCTTGATCTTACAAAGCTTAATGTAGGATCAATATCCTTTAAGGGAAACTATATTGAATCCCATGCATTAGCAACACCTTCAAACAAGGGATCTCCTTTTCTTCTGGCCGCCTAAATATTCCGATTATATCTAAATCGGTGGTCAACATCCATTACTATAAAACATGCTCATCGTTATGGTATACACGCTGAGACATTCCAAACAAACTATTGCTTTACAGAAACATATGAGTTTTCGCTATCATTTTTTATTGATTATCAGTTTTGTTTTTGCAACTTTTTCTCAGGCACAGTCTATTGAAGAACCACTTGCGAAATACAATAAGGAAACGGTACCCTATATTCTTGTAGACGCTTTAAAAAAGGATATGTCAAAATACTTAATTCTAGATACTCGCAAGAAAGAAGAATATAAGGTGAGTCATTTGCCTCAGGCCATATGGGTAGGTGAGCAATTAAATGACACCGATTTTACGACAAAGTATCCAGATAAAGATCAAGCTATCGTTGTGTATTGTTCTATTGGAGTACGCTCGGAAAAATTTGGTGAAAATCTACAAAAACAAGGATACTCAAATGTGAGTAATTTATATGGCAGTTTGTTTGAATGGAAGAATAAGGGATACGAAATAATGAACCCCAGAGGAAACCCTACAGATAGCGTTCACGCATATACAAAGGAATGGGGACAGTATTTAAAAAAAGGTATAAAAGTTTACTAATCATATCATGAGCAATTCAAAAAATCTATTATTAATTTTTACACGTAACCCTGAATTGGGTAAGGTAAAGACCAGACTGGCTAAAGGAGTTGGTGCGGCGGCGGCTTTGATCATTTATAAGCGGCTTCTGAAGCATACCCACAAGGAAGTGCAATCACTTTCTGCAACAAAACGTGTCGGTTATTCAAATCGCATTGGTGAAAAGGATTTATGGGAAGATTCCTTATTTGAAAAGTTTGTTCAGAAAGGCGATGATCTAGGAATACGTATGGAAACAGCGTTTAACGAGGGGTTTTCAGAAGGTTTTCAAAAGATCATCATTATAGGTAGTGATCTTTATGATCTTAGAACTACACATCTGGAGGAAGCATTTAAAGCTCTAGATACTCAGGAGGCAGTAATAGGACCTGCTTTGGATGGAGGATATTATTTATTGGGCTTACGTAAGCCTATACCTGCTATTTTTCGTAATAAAGTCTGGGGAACGGAAACTGTTTTAGAGGATACCAAAAATGATTTAAAAAATACATCGGTATACTATTTAGAATCACTTAATGATATTGACCACGCAGAAGATCTTGCCATCTATCCTGAGTTTGTGCCTTACCTAAATAACGAGGCAATCACATCAAAAAAACACCTAGTTAACCAAGACTGATTATGATTAAACAAATTGAAGAAACTGTAAACTATCTTAAAAATAAAGGGTTTAATCAGCCGGAATATGGAATCATTCTAGGTACTGGCTTAGGTCAGTTACTTGATAAAATTGATATTCAAAAGGAAGTGAGTTACAATCATATTCCTAATTTCCCAACAGCCACTGTAGAATTTCATACGGGGAAATTGATTTATGGCATTCTGGAAGGAAAAAGAGTGATGGTGATGCAAGGTCGTTTCCATTTGTATGAAGGATACAGTCTTCAGGATGTTACCTTTCCCGTTCGGATCATGAAAGGATTGGGTATTCACAAGTTATTAGTTTCAAATGCCGCAGGAGCAATTAACCTTAATTTCAAGAAAGGAGAATTAATGCTCATAGACGATCATATCAATTTACAGGGAGGTTCACCTCTTGCCTTTAAAGGTGTTGAAAAACTTGGAGAACGCTTTACCGATATGAGTGCTCCATATGATAAAGCGATGAATGCGCAGTTAGAGACTATCGCAGCCTCTCATAGTATTACATTGCATAAAGGCGTTTACGCCTCTGTTGTCGGGCCGCAATTAGAAACTCGGGCAGAATACCGATACATAAAACTCATTGGTGCAGATGCAGTGGGTATGAGTACCGTTCCTGAAATTATTGTAGCCAATCATCTTGGATTGCCTGTTGTTGCCGTATCCGTATTGACTGATGAATGTGATCCTGATCATCTGGAACCCGTAAATATACAAGACATTATTGCACAGGCTGGAAAAGCCGAACCACATATGATTACCCTATTCACAGAATTAATTAAGAATTAAAAGAATAAAATAGAATTATGAGTTATTTAGATACAACTGTAGACGTATATAAGGAAGCAGCATTAACTCCTGACGTGGGACTATGCTGCACGACAAATCCTATATGGGAACTTCCAGGTTTAAAAATTCCTACCATCATGCAAGAGATGAATTATGGTTGTGGAAGTACCGTAAATGCACGTGATTTAACAAATAACCCAAAAACCTTATATGTAGGTGTTGGAGGAGGTATGGAATTATTACAATTTTCATATTTCAATCGCCAAAAAGGAGGTGTCGTAGGTGTAGATGTGGTTGATGAAATGCTCGAAGCTTCCCGAAAAAACTTTATTGAGGCCGAAGAATTAAATCCATGGTTCAAAAGTGAGTTTGTCGATTTAAAAAAGGGAGATGCGTTAAATCTTCCAGTTGCTGATAATTCTATTGATGTAGCTGCACAAAACTGTCTCTTTAATATTTTTAAGGCAGATGATTTGAAACGTGCTATTGAAGAAATGTATCGTGTACTTAAACCTCATGGCAGATTGGTGATGAGTGATCCTACTTGCGAACAACCTATGAATGACACTTTGCGCAATGATGAACGTTTACGTGCCTTATGTCTAAGCGGTAGTTTAACCATTGCAGACTATGTAAAAGCACTCACTGATGTAGGTTTTGGGACTATTGAGATACGTGCACGTAAACCATATCGCATCTTAAATCCAGGTGATTATCCTACAGATGAGTTAATCTATATAGAAAGTATAGAAGTTGCTGCCATTAAAGACCCGATGCCAGAAGACGGCCCTTGTATGTTTACTGGTCGTGCAGCCATATACTACGGTAAAGAGGACTATTTTGATGATAAAAAAGGACATATCCTTTTAAAGAACCAACCACTTGCTGTTTGTGATAAGACTGCAAATGCACTAGCTGCTTTAGGACGTGATGATATTTTCCTGAGCGAATCTACCTGGCATTATGATGGTGGCGGTTGTTGTTAAACTCATAGAAAACAATTGTTAAAACAATGTTTGATGTTGTAAAAAAAAGAAAAATGTCCAATTGTAAAGTATGATTAAAACTTTGGACTAACATAAAGTATTTGAGATGACCAATTGGATAAAATCAAAATACTGCAAACAACAAAAACAATGAAAAATAGTATCATATTTATAGGGTTGACACTTTTACTTACAGCTTGTGGTGCCAGTCGCAGAGCGGCTAAAGAAGTTGCTCAAGCACCACAAACTGTTATTGAAGAAAAAGTGACCATTCCCGCAGAAAAAGAA
>CAZPTJ010000145.1:6854-8362 GCA_964589085.1 uncultured Flavobacteriaceae bacterium
TCCTGAAATTCCAGAAGTACCTGAACCTCCTGCAAAGGAAGAAATTGAAGAAGAGATCGAAGAAACTGTAATCCCTCTTTTAAAAGATGAAGATCATGTCGATATTCCTTCTGCTCCCGTATATACAAATCACACTTCCTATAATGATCTTTTGAAACAATATGTTACTCCTGAAGGTAATGTAAACTATGATGGGTTTAAAAGTAATTGGAAAACACTTAGAGATTATATCGCAGTATTGGCTGAGCGTACTCCGGACGACAGCTGGCCGTTAGAAGAGCAACTTGCTTACTGGATGAATGCCTATAATGCTCTGACTGTAGATTTAATTTTACGTCATTATCCTCTTTCTAGTATTAAGGACATTAAAGATCCTTGGGGACAACGTTTTTGGAAACTTGGCGGAAAATGGATCAACCTCAATGAGATCGAACATGAAATTCTAAGAAAAAAAGGAGATCCTCGTATTCATTTTGGAATTAATTGTGCTTCATTCTCCTGTCCTCCATTATTAAATGAAGCATTTACCGCTCAAAAAGTAGATGCACAATTAGATGATCTTGCAAGGCGTTTTATAAATGATAGTCAGCGTAACATTATAACAGCAAACAATATTGAAATTTCCAAAATTTTTAGTTGGTTTGCAAAAGATTTTAAAACGGATGGTTCAATAATTGATTTTTTAAATAAGTATTCTGAAGTTACAATTACTTCAAAAGCAAAACGTAAATTTAAAGACTACGATTGGACCTTGAATAAATAAAGCATTGAAACAAACACAGATTTCAATAATTATACCCACACTCAATGAAGCTGACCGTATAGGTCGGCTTCTCCTGCATTTGGATAAGAATGCCAAGTTTGACATTATTTGTGAAGTTATTATTGCTGATGGGGGCAGTAGTGATCAAACATTAGATTCTATAAAACAAGTAGAAGGTGAATTACACAAAATCCCTTTAACAACTGTCGTAAGCTCATCAAAAAGCAGAGCACGTCAGATGAATGCAGGAGCAGCAATAGCTCGAGGAAGTATTCTCTATTTCCTCCATGCTGATTCGTTTCCTCCACAAGGTTTTGATCAGCATATTATACAAAAAGTACATCAAGGACACCAAGCTGGTTGTTTTAGAATGCGTTTTGATAGTAATCACTGGTGGCTACGTCTTGCCAGTTGGCTCACTCAATTCTCCTGGCGCGCGTGTAGAGGAGGTGATCAAAGTCAATTTATAACAGCGCAATTGTTTAAAGAACTCGGAGGTTTTGATGAGAATTTTGAAATCTATGAGGATAATGATCTCATCAATAAATTGTACGCCAGAAAGGAGTTTGTTGTTATTCAGAAAAAACTTACCACCTCAAGTAGACGATATCAAAGCAACGGTATCTGGAAATTGCAGTATCATTTCTGGGCGATCTATGTTAAAAAATGGTTTGGCGCTTCGCCGGAAGAACTTCACGATTATTATAAGAAGCACATTGTATCTTAAATAGACTTGCTTATCTTA
>CAZPTJ010000146.1:0-8341 GCA_964589085.1 uncultured Flavobacteriaceae bacterium
CTCAACCCGATAAACCCAATCCTGATAATCCAGCACCGCAGGAACCAAACCCTGATGCACCGCCACAAAACCCTCCTAAACCAGATGAAGATACACCACAAGGAGAAGCACTGTATATCAATCCTTCGACAACGCCATTAGGATGGTCTTGGGGAGCAAGTCAATCTGGTACAATTAAGGAGTCATTTGTGCAATGGGTATCAAAATTAAAAAATGGCAGTCTAATTACTAAGGGTAAATATGGGTATACCTTGACCAAGCATTCTGCCTATTACAAAGACAAGAAGAAGAAAGACGTCATTTTGATTATGATCTTAAAGAACAGGAAAGGTCAAATTATAGGAAACCCCTCCTTAATAACTTCAGATAAACAACTTACGATGATAGATCTTGCGTCCAAGAGCAAAAAATGGATTTTAAAATAAATAACTATAACTAAAAAGGTGCCTCTACGACACTTTTTTAGTTATAGTTATCATAAAATTGATAATCAACTTCCTTTTCAAAAACCATTATTATTTATATTTAAGATTAATAATATTAAATTATAAAACTATGAAAACAAATGATTTAAGTGTATTCAGCATCTACGAACTTCCAAAACTATCAGTGAGATGCATACAAGGTGGTACGGCGACAATTGAAATAGCAACCGAAAAAATAGAAGTTGTTTTATAATTTGAACAATATGAAAACAAGTAACAAGTCGTCCTAAAAAAGGTTGACCGATTTTTTCAAAATACTATTGGACATTACCAAAGAGACGCTAACTGAAGCGTTTCTTTTTTTTTAGATTAATTTGCCTTTTGTATTAAGCCGCAAAACTCACATTAACCGTAGTTCCTTTTCCTGGTTGTGAATCCCAGACGACTTCTCCGTTTAAATACGCAACACGACTTTTTACACTTTCTAATCCAAGACCATTATTATCCATCTTCTGAAGATCAAAGCCCTTTCCATCATCTTCAATGGTAAGATGAACGGTGTTTTTATGCGTATATAATTGGATAAATACGTCATTTGCCTCTGCATGCTTTTTTACATTATAAATGAGCTCCTGCACAAGACGGTAAATCATAATTTCTTGTGTTTGATTAAGTTTAGGTAATTCATTTAATTCAAGAGTAACCTTGTATTTTTCTTGTTCCAGGCGTTCGGCGATATCACTTATAGCATCTTTAAGTCCTGATAACGTTAAAGCGTGAGGCATCATATTGTGGGATATCCTGCGCACTTCACTAGCAGCCTGATCTATTAGAGTAGCTGTTTGGATTACTTTGCTTTTATTCTTGTCGTCTTTTTGTTGAGACGCTTGGAAGTAGGATTTTACAGAACTGAGTAGTCCTCCTAGACTATCGTGTAAATCTTTGGCGATACGAGCACGTTCCTGTTCCTGTCCAGCGATCATACTGTCCATAGCCGTGAGTTTATTTTCTTGTTGTAATTGAGCTTTTTCTTGTTTGGCAATTTTTGCTCTATATTTTAGGCGTTTTCTAAAAAAGATATACAATAAAAGGGCAAAAATACTTAGAATTCCAACACCGGTATAAGCTAGGTTACGTTGCCTATTTTTCTTATCAATAAGTAGTTGTTTTTGAGTTTCCTTTTTGTCAAATTCATATTGTAATCCCAACTGTGTAGTTTTACGAATGTTTTTTTCATTAAAAATAGAATCTTTTAGTTGCGTGTGTACTTCATAATTTTTAAGCGCAGCTTCATAATTACCTAATGCATTTTCGACTTGATACAGACACTCACATGATCTTGATTGATATTCAGTATCCTGTGTGTTAAAGGCAAGCTCTTTTGCTTTGATACAATCTGTATGTGCTGCTTTTAATTGATTCCTTTTAAAAAATAAAAGTCCTCTTTCTGCTAGAGCAAACATTTTAAGTCGAGTGTTTTTTTGTGACGTAGCCTTATCTATAACTTCATTAAATTGATATAAAGCTTCATTTAAACTATCAAGGGCAGCATAGGCTCGTCCAACATGAAATTCAGACATAGCTATTGAATTGACGGGAACATTGATCTCCGTATTTTTAAACCTTAAAGCTTTTTTCGCAACATTAAGGCATTCAGGATAGCGTTTCATTTGATATAAAACTTCACCTTTATTGCTAAGTATAACAGATCCATGAGTCATATCTTTTAATTCTTCACTAGCTATAGTAAAACCTTGATCATAATATTGAAGTGCTTTTTCAAAGTCATCAATTGTTAAATATAAATTAGCAAGAGCATTGGAATTGACCAATCTACGACCAGTTCTTTTTCTTTGATCTTGGACAGATAGTATGTTGGGATCTATATCATCTAATAATGTCTTTGCTCTTAAATTTAATGTGATTGATTCTATAATAGCTCCTTGTACTTTTTTTAGTCCGCCTTTAGTTGATAGAATTGATGCTAATAGAAGCGGATCATTATCTTTTACATAGTCTTCTGCTTGTTGAAGTGCTTTCAGGGCCTCTTCAATTTGTGAATTATAGAAGTTGTAATTCCCTAAAGAATAATAGGTATTAGCAAGTAATTTAGGATCACCATTAGATTCTGCAATTTTTATAGCCGATGTGATAATTTTTTTTGATTTTGGGATATAACGCTGTTTAGCACTTTCTCTGAGTAGTACCATTACTTTTTCTTCTTGCGTATTGGCAGTAGCTAAAATAGAGTCTATAAAAGCCTGATTGGCTTCTTGACCTAAACAAATGAGGCCTATTGAATAGACTAAAACATATAAGATTGTCTTTTTCATAGCGATTAATGGTTGGTATGCGATAAGGTAATTAAAAATTTAAGACAATGTATTGGCATTATAAGTTCAAAACCTCTATGAATTCATAGATTTTTTACCCCTCCCTTAATTGATAGAGCCCTTCCCTTAGGTTTCATAGTAGCTTGCACCAGATTTAAATAAAACCCAACACTTATGAAACTGCTATCCATACTCTTCTTTTTTATACTTAGCCATAGTATGACTGCTCAAAACACAGCAAATGCAATTTGCAATCAGCTTATAGATCAACAACGACTTAGCGCTACCTATGGAAAAACTGAAACGATAAGACTGGATGCTACTATTCTAGCACAGAGATCCAGTGACTTGCGTTTGGAGTTCACTCGAGATTATTTTAATAGCCCAACACCAGCAATACGGCCTACAGGAACCGTAGAAGTTTTATTTGGCAATCAGGTGGTACGTAGATTTAACTTTACACAAACTGGCCCATCAATTCAGGCTGGACTTTTTGGTAATTCTCATAAAGGAAAAAACATCTCGATAAGACTTACCAATACAACAAAGATCATTAGTAAAAAGCAGAGTCTATTGTCTTTTGGTCTAAAAGTAAAAGTAGAAGGAAAGCAGGCTAACCTTATGCCCAATTTTACTACTAAAGAGTTACATACCCGCACCTATGGAAGTGTTACCTACAATACCGTCGAACTTAGACCCTCTTGCTCCGGTAAATTAAAAATCATTATTGCCAAAAACAGTGATGCTGCTGGTACTGTACGGATTACCAAAGTAAATGGGGGTCAGCAAGTAGTGAGTGGGCCTTATACTAGCAGTAGTGGTAAAAAAATGAACATTAATCTAGACGCTAATGAGGCATTAAAAATAGAACTCATTCCCACAAGTAGTAATGCAGAATTCTCTGCCGTAGTAGATGCTTATGCAAAACAATAAGTTAGAATTTCAAACTAAAAACAACTCATATTATGAAAACAAAGGCCATACAATTTTCAGCAATTACAGTGCTCTTGCTATTCTTTAGTACTACCGTAAATGCCCAATTATGCTTACGCGAAATTTTTAAAAGAGAAGGTACCGTCTATTCAGCAGGACCTGCCAATATGCAGTTTGTAGCTACCTCTAAAAATGTGGAGATTAAATTTAAAAAAACCGCTGGAAAGGCCAATGCCCATCTCAGTATTAGGTATAAACGTTGTGCAGAATGTCCAGAACAATCAGAACGTATTGCATTTGATTGGGATGAAGCATTGAGCACAAAAACGATACGCTTGACTGATGTTAAAGATAGACGTATTGTTATGCAGCTGGTCAATAACGCCAGTGCGGTACGAAGTATAAGTTATAAAATAACCGCTACCGGTAGAACCCCGCATTTATTTTCTCTGGAAGATAATGATGATAACATCAGTAGGCGTAGAGGTAACTTATATCCTCAAATTCAAAGAACCTTTTATACCATACCCTCTTGTACAGGTAAGATAGAAGTAGAATTTACACGTGGCAGTATAGGAAGTGCAAGAGCCCAATTTTATGTGGAAGAACGGAATGATAATGGCTCCTGGAGAGAAATAGATACGGAAATTATAAGCGGTTATAACTTTAAACAAGTATATGAGACTAGTAAAATGTTGCGTTTACGAGTAAGAAATGGCTCTGCTGCTAAAAGTGTTTCTTTTAGGCTTACGGCTGTATCAGTAAAAGATGCTCCCCCAAATAATCCATTCCAAGGCAAAACCACAAAAAACTAAACTAATCTCAAAAGTTATGAAGCTAACTTTAAACCAGACTATAAATACAGAAGCACTCAAGCAAAAGCTACAGACCAACTTTCCAGACTACAAAGTAGGTCACGCGCCATTAAATAAAAAAACCATACGCATAACTAATGGGATGAGTCAAGTGGTTGTAGGACAAGTAAAGAATCAACAACTTATTTGTGTAGGTAATATCAATATGACAGATATCCGTTTCCTGATACCTTTTGTCATTGGTATAGCATTATTCTTTATCACAGGTTTGGTATTTATGGTCATCATGATGCAAGTCAAAAAGAAAGAATACAAGGCTATGGAAGCAGAAATAGGAACCTATCTACAAGCAACAATACCTAACTAAAAACCATTAACATGAAAAAACAACTCTTTTATTTATTAGCCCCTTTGTTTATTGCCTGTAGTGGCTCAGAAACCGAAGAAAAAGCAGCATCGGCCGTTGGAGAAAACTATGATACGCTAGCATTATTTAGTAAAGAATTTATCTCCGAAGATGGAGAAGGAAAACCTATCTATTATTTGGAAGTCACCCCAACAAAAGATTTGGATACTTCAAATATAGCGATGGTAGCCTCTAATATGGGATTGATTATTTATGAAAACTTATCTGCAGAAGAACGCAAAGAGTATGATCGTTACCAGATTGTTACTACAGTAAAGGATCAAGCTTTTTCCCAAGCCTATGGCTTTAATGAGAAAACAGAATTGGGACTGGCAAAAGCAAAAATTTTTGATGACTTCTCTCAACATATTATTAATGAGGCTTATGCAGAAGCAGATAATCTGGTAATTCCTAAAAATAGAGGTGAAGATCATGGTGAGGTTTTAAAAAAATATCTGCAACACGCCATAGACCAGCACGGTAAGATCTCCTATTTTAGACGTACGGGCTATGGCCAAAATCAAGAAGAAACGATGATTTTGATTAATGGCTATTTCGCTTTAGAATCTGGATATACAATACATTACTATATAGCCACTTCAAAAGAAAAAGAAGAATCCTTAATGATAGGATATGAATTTCTATAACTAGAATATTACCATATTCACTATATTAAATGACATATTATTTTTAGAAACAAATCAAAGACTGTTTTATGGTAATTTCCTTTAGGAAAGTGTTGATAGTCCTGTACCTACTTCTTGTTGGTACAGGATGTCTTTATAGTCAGGTAGGATTTGAAAAAGAGGTAGATAGTTTGCTTATAGCTGCAAAAAATGACACTACCCATATAACCTATGAAAATTTGGGTAACCTTGTGGCAAGAGCATCAGAAAAATATGGGCAAACTATCTTTGATTATGCTATAAATCAAGATAGTACAGTATTTTCACGCTTTTTTTTATATGATGGTTTAAGCCGTAATCTAAGTAGAGGAGGTCGGGTAGATGATGCCTTGCAATACCGTTACAACCAATTAAAACTTACCCAAAAAGAAGCGTTAGAAGAGTTACAGTTAAGGGCGCATATTAGCATAGCAAATGCCTATAATTTCAAAAACCAACTAGACAGTGCTACCTACCATCTTAATATCGCCCAAGCTCTTGCCGAACGCGATAATAAGAATTGGTTGTGGAATATATATTACAATAGAGCCCTCGTACAAAGCTCAATGGGTAACAACAATGAAGCTGCCTATTATTATAAGTTAATGTGGGATGATATTCAAGATTCTTCTAAACCACAACAAATAGGATTTACCTTATGGATTGTCACCTATTTTTTTACACAATCTGGTCAATTTCCAGAAGATCAAGCTAAGTTTTTAAATTTATTAGCTGAGCATTATGACAAACAAGAGGTCAATGTCCCTCCGGGTCATGTAGATGTACATACCCTTTTTGATGAAGAAATAGTAGTAAGTAATAGAGAAAAATATGAAAACCTTGTAGCTATAAGCGATAGTCTCAATCAAATCAATTCATACTACCACAATACCAAGGCGTTGAGTGAAATTTTAGCTAAAGAAGGTAAGTATAAGCAGGCCATCACTTATCTTAAAAAAGTAGAAGAAAAACTAAAAACATTAGATAAACCTAGTTATCTATTAGCTGCTTATCAACAAATGGGTATACATTATGAAACGACGAAAGATTACAAGAACGCCTTAAAAGTACAAAAGCAAGAATACCAACTACGAGATAGCGTTATTACTGAGCAGGTACGCAGAAATGTGTCCGAACTTGAAGTAAAATTTGAAACCGAGAAGAAAGAACGAGAAATTGTCGAACAACAATTGGAGATTGCGCAAAAAGATCGACAACAGTTTCAGATCTTGGTGGCGCTTGGGGTTTTGGGAATACTCCTCATATTTTCCCTATTGTTTTTCAGATATCGCTTAAAAAACCAAAAGACCATTGCCACACAGCAAGAAGCGATACAACAGCAAGAGATTATAGATTTAAAACAGCGCAATAAATTGCTGGCGCTAAATAGTATGATCGAAGGTCAGGAGTCTGAACGATTGCGCATTGCTCAGGATTTGCATGATAGTTTAGGAGGATTATTAAGTACGGTTAAAGCGCACTTCTCCATTATTCAAAAAGAAATACAGCATCTGGAATCCCTTAATATAACAACAAAAACCAATCAACTTATTGATGAAGCTTGTGTAGAAGTAAGGCGAATTTCCCATAATATGATTCCGCAAAGCCTTACTATTTCAGGCTTACAGGGAGCTATTGAAGATATGGTGGAACAACTTAAAATCGAAGGTTATGAAGTTGTTTTGGAAACAGATAATGTACAAAAATCAGAAGATACCACGAGAGATGTAACGATATATAGATTGGTCCAAGAAATAATTTCAAATATGCGCAAGCATGCTAAAGCAAAAAATGTATTTCTTCAATTGGTGCAGAGCGAGACGGGAATGAGTATCATTTTAGAAGATGATGGTGTAGGATTTAATTACAAAGAAGCATTGTCTAAAGGTGGCCTGGGACTAAAAAGTATTAATAGTCGTGTGTCTTACCTGGATGGTACTATAGATTGGGATTCAAGATCAGGAGAAGGAACCAGTATTAACATAACAATTCCGCAACAATGATAAAAGTGTATATCGTAGATGATCATAAAATGGTTATTGAAGGACTTAAGTTACTTTTAGAACCCTATAACGAAATAAAATACCTGGGATCATCAAATTCGGGCGATGAAGTACTCGAAAAAACCTGGGAAGATATTCCTGATGTTATATTGCTTGATATCAATATGCCAGGAAAAAATGGTATAGATACCTGTGAAGCATTGTTAAAGAAGCTACCAGATGTCAAAATAATTGCGATTACAATGCATAAAGAAAGCAGCCTGATTAAGTTGATGCTCAGTAAAGGTGCTAGGGGGTACGTATTAAAAAATGCAGGAAGTGAAGAGTTAATAACGGCCATAAGAACTGTGTATGATGGTAAAATGTATCTGGATGATACTGCAAATGAAATCGTCATCAATACGATGACGAACCCAGGTCGGTCTAAAAAGAAAGAACAAAGCCCCTTTCCCAAATTATCTCGTCGTGAAAAGGAAGTACTACACTTGATTATTAATGAATACACTACTCAAGAAATAGCAGATAAGCTCTTCATTAGTTTTGGTACCGTTGAGACCCATCGTCGCAATATGTTAATTAAAACGGGAACTCGCAATACTGCAGGACTAGTTCGTGTAGCTTTAGAATATGAGCTACACAATTAACTAGATATGCTACCATTATGATTATTTTCTTAAAACACCTGGTATTAATATCAGTTCAACCCGAATTATGCAGTAGAACTTCGCAATGAGGACTGAAAGCGCAATAAAAACAAGTAT
>CAZPTJ010000147.1:0-3114 GCA_964589085.1 uncultured Flavobacteriaceae bacterium
AGGCTGATATGTGCATATCATTCCACTTTTGACTTCATATTGCATCATTTTAAGTTGTTTAACCCCATGATTTGTGCGACCTATGTGCGACCTGCTTTAAAAAACAAATCCTCAATGCCTATAAACATTGAGGATTTAACGTTGGCCCACTAGGGCTCGAACCTAGACTCTTCTGGACCAAAACCAGACGTGTTGCCAGTTACACCATGGGCCACTATCATAATAGCGGATGCAAATTTAATCCAAACTTTTTGTTGTACAAATTTTTGTCAAGAAAAAAATCACTTTAAGAAATATTAGCATTCCTTAAAGCGTTTGCCCCATAAATTAGGCTTAAATTCACATTTATACCCAAATAATTATAAAATTCATAGAGGATTATTGTTAATTTCGTCCTGTTTTAAAATAAGCTTATGACCGATTTCAATTTTACGAAGTGGAATAAAATAATAGGTTGGCTCGCTTTTGCCATTGCACTAATCACCTATTCCTTTACCGTAGAACCCACAGCCAGTTTCTGGGATGCTGGTGAATACATATCGACAGCCTCTAAACTAGAAATAGGTCATCCACCAGGCGCCCCACTTTATCAGATTATGGGAGCTTTCTTTTCTATTTTTGCTCCAGACAATACATATATTGCTCTAGCAGTAAACTACATGTCCTGTCTTGCTAGTGCTTTTGCGGTGCTTTTTATGTTCTGGTCATTGACATTGTTAATTTCAAAATTACTGCATACCAATCAGGAAGTCATCAGTGTTACCAAGCAGAAAGCCGTTCTGGCCAGTGCATTTATAGGCGCAGTTGCTTTCTCATTTACCGATAGTTTTTGGTTTAGTGCTGTAGAGGCAGAAGTCTATGCAGGTGCTGCCTGTATCATGTCTATACTCTTTTACCTGGGATTATTATGGGATCGCGACATGCACAAGCCTAGAGGAAATCGCTGGTTAATCCTTATTTCCTTTATTGTAGGACTTTCTTTTGGAATACACTTTATGGGACTCTTAACTATACCCGCTATAGGTTTATTATACTACTTTAAGAATACAAAAAAGATTACGCTTCAAAATTTTATTGTCGCTCTGGTCCTTGTGGTAGCAATCCTCATGTTTATCTTCAAATTACTACTTCCATACACTCTATCCTTTTTTGGCTATCTGGAAGTATTTTTTGTTAATACCATTGGCTTACCTTTTAACAGTGGGACTATTATTTCCGGACTTATTCTTATCACTCTATTTTATTTTGGACTTACGCTTTCGCGAAAGCATAAAAAGCCTGCTGTAAATACCATATTGCTCTGTACCTTATTTATTTTGCTTGGATTTTCCAGTTGGATGATGTTACCAATACGCGCAAATGCTGGGACGACAATCAATGAAAACAATCCCAATAATGCCAGAGAACTTCTAGCGTATTACAATAGGGAACAATATCCTGAAACGCATCTTTTCTATGGCCCTCAATTTACTTCAGATTATGCCGGTTTAGACTCGGAAAACCCATATACTGACAATAAGAAGAAATATGAAAAGGATGAAACGTCGGGTAAATATGTGGTTGTAAACAATTGGCGTAATGCAGGTCAGAATCTGGATGATGCTCATAAGGCGTTTTTACCTCGTATGTGGAGTCCGGAAAACAATGCAAATTACTTGCAATATACAGGACCACTTGCCTTTGGAATAAAAGCAGAATTTTCAGACGATGAACGCTTACGCGAAATCGTGACACAATTTAAATTAGATTATGCTGAAGGCAAAGTAGATTATGATGGTTACAATTCTTTCTTACGGAATGTAGGTCAATACTTAGATATTGAAAAACCCTCTTTTGCAACCAATATAAAATTCATGTTCAGCTTCCAATTTGGATATATGTACTGGCGTTATTTTATGTGGAATTTTGCGGGACGACAAAACGATATTCAAGGACGTGGAGATGTTTTTGATGGTAACTGGCTCAGTGGCCTGAAACCACTAGATGCATGGAGACTTGGGTCTCAAGATGCACTACCATCTGATGTTTTAGAAAACAAATCACGTAATACGTATTATCTACTTCCACTTCTGTTAGGATTATTAGGCTTAATTTTTCACGCAAGTAAGGACTGGAAAAACTTTATTGTTTTATTAGTTTTCTTTCTATTCACGGGACTGGCACTTAAAGTTTACCTTAATGAACGACCATTTGAACCTAGAGAACGGGATTATGCATTAGTAGGTTCCTTCTATGTATTTGCAATTTGGATAGGCTTTGGGGTGTATGCACTCTTTGATATACTCAAAGATTTTATGAAAGCAAAAGTAGCACTACCCATAGTAACTGTTGTTTGTTTACTAGCTGCACCTATTCTGTTAGCTAAAGAAAACTGGGATGACCATGATCGATCAGGTAAGAAAACAGCCCTTGCTATGGCTCGTAAATATTTGGATTCTTGTGACCAGGATGCGATACTGTTTACCATAGGTGATAATGACACTTTTGCGCTATGGTATGTCCAGGAAATAGAAGAATATCGTACTGATGTACGTGTCATTAATACTAGCCTTTTTAATACAGACTGGTATATTGATCAAATGAAAAGACCTGCGTATCAAAGCAAGCCTATTCCTGGCCAATTAACTCATGACAAATATGTCACAGGAACACGAGATGCTATATGGTATAAACCTCGAGCAGACACCACAAGCATTGACGTTTGGCTTGAATATGTAGCTAGTGAAAAAAAAGGTGCTAAGGATGAATTACGTAATGGATTATCCGTAAGTACCTTTCCTAGCCAAAATATTACAATTCCAGTTAACAAAGAGAATGTCTTAAAAAATAATATAGTTGATGAAAAAGATGCTGATGAAATTATTTCTTCTATCACTATAAATGTTGATGCAGACATTCTAAATAAGAATCGCCTATTAATGTTGGATATAGTAGGTAATAATAACTGGGAACGCCCCATTTATTTTACAGGTGGTAGTTTTGGTGATGATGACTACCTATGGATGAAAGAATATCTGCAATTGGATGGGGTGTGTTATAAGTTAGTTCCTATTCACACCCCCATATCTTCGGACCCAAGCAAACGTTATGATCTGGGTCGTATTGATCCTGATA
>CAZPTJ010000147.1:3214-4828 GCA_964589085.1 uncultured Flavobacteriaceae bacterium
CCCATATCTTCGGACCCAAGCAAACGTTATGATCTGGGTCGTATTGATCCTGATAAAATGTATGATATCGTCAAAAACTGGTATTGGGGAAATAGCGGTGATCCTACGATGTATCATGATCGAGAAACACGCACCAACGCCATTACCTATCGTGGTAATATTGCCCGATTAGTAGAGGCTTTGTTGCGCAGAGGTAATCCTGGTGATATTGATAAAGCTAAGGAAATGATGGATTTAGCTATGGAGAAAATGCCCGTTGAAATCTTTGAATTTTACACCCTAGTTGAACCTTTTGTAAGTGGTTATTATGAGATAGGTGAGAAAGAAACGGCACGCGAGATATGGAATAAACTTGCGCGTAAGTATCAAGAAAAATTGACACATTATAGCACATTATCTGCTAATGATCAATACGATAATTTTGAGAAGATATTTACTGATATTGAACGTTATCGTAGTCTCATTGATCTTTTATTATTAAACCGTGATGAAGATCTATTCCCCGAGAAATCAAGGGAATTCAACAATTACGTACGCTTGTTTGATAAGTTTGTAGATGATGAAGATTTGGAACCTGAAGACATTGAACCTGTAGACACTCTGGAAACAGTACCACAGGAAACTGTTCCCATTCCGGCAGATGATTCCGTCGATCAATAATTTTATGGAAATTTCTATTCCATTACCTGTACGTGTCCCGGATGTAGTCAAGTGGTTACATCCCAATTGGTACGTTTGGGATAAACCTGAAAATAAACAAGCCGTCTATCTCACTTTTGATGATGGTCCGATTCCCGAAGTGACGCCCTGGGTTTTGGATATTTTGTCTACTTATGATATTAAAGCAACGTTTTTTTGTATCGGTGAAAATGTACAAAAACACCCTGATCTTTTTAAGCGTATCGTTCAGGAAGGTCATCAAATAGGGAATCATACTTTTAATCATTTAAAAGGTTGGAAGACGGATACCCCTACGTATATAGAAAACACACTGCTAGCTCAAACGACCATAGAACAAATGCTTGAGGGCCTGACAAAGAACAACGAAACTCCTACTTCAAAACTTTTCCGACCCCCCTATGGAAAAATAAAAACAGATCAAGCTACAACGCTTGCTTCCCAAGGTTTTGAAATTATTATGTATCGGGTAGTCGCCTATGATTGGGATGTCTCAGTGAGTCGAGAGCAGTGTCTAAATAATATTACAAAACATACAAAGGGAGGTGATCTTATTGTTTTTCACGACAGTCAGAAAGCATTTAAAAACCTCAAGTATACGTTACCTAAGGCCATTGCCTTTTTACGTGCTGAAGGTTATGATTTTGAAACGCTTTAAGCGTATTCCTGCATTATCCCGATTAAGGTATTAGCGTCTTGTTCTCCACTCTGTCGCCATTTCATCTCACCTTCTTTATAGATAATTAAGGTCGGTAACTGTTTAATGCGTAAAGCTTCTGCCAACTCATTATTCTTGTCGACATCTATTTTAATCACCTTTCCTTTATCACCCATAGCAGCAGCAACATCGCGTAACACTGGATGCATGATCTCCGAAGATTCATTCCATTCGGTATAAAAATCTAGGAGTACCGGAATGTGTAAATCAATTAGTTC
>CAZPTJ010000147.1:4928-8250 GCA_964589085.1 uncultured Flavobacteriaceae bacterium
CTCCATTTAAACCATCCGGGAATCTCAATCCCAAATTGCATGCCATGCGTATGTCCGCTTAGGGTTAGGTGAATATGTTGCTCGTGATCAACAACCTCTTGTTCCCAATGAGAAGGATCATGACTCAATAGTATTTTAAAATCATCAGTCGCAACCTCCTCTAGTGCTTTATTAAGATCTCCAGCTTTTTTAAACCCTCCAGCTCCCCAGTTCTCAACTCCTATCAGCGCAATACGCTGTCCATCTCGCTCCAGAAATCTACTCTCATTAAGTATGAGATCAAAACCGAGTTCTTTCTGAATGGTTTTTAAGCGATTAAGGTTATCTACTTTTGCTTCAGGTGTGGACCAGCTTATATAATCTCCATAATCATGATTTCCTAAAACCGAGTATGCTCCATCCCTAGCTTTTAATTTTGAAAAAGTATCGATCCAAGGTTCCATCTCAGCCGCTTCATTATTCACCATATCTCCCGTAAAAAACAACACGTCACTTTGTTGTTCATTAACAAGGTCAACGGCGTATGCTACTTTTTCCGGGTTATCAAAACTTCCACTATGGATATCACTTATTTGCGTAATACGATATCCATCAAATGCTTCTGGGAGGTCATCATACTCCAGCACGTAATTAAGTACCTTATAATTATACTTTCCTTTAAAAACTCCATATAGAATAGACAGAAACGGAATCGCTGTAAGCCCCAAAGCAATTTGACTCACAAACTTACGCCTGGAAGGCATATGAAAGCTAGTGGTTTTACCAGAAACCTTATAATACAAGCCCTCGATAGATCTAAAGATATCTTCGCCAAACATCGCCGCAATCAATATGATTTTTGATACCATCATAATAATCAGAGCAATAAAAAAGAATTGTGTTAATGGAGTAATATTGCGTCGATTCCCTGTTGATAATTGATAAATTAAGCCTCCAAAAATAAGAGCCGTAATCACAAAATAGAGTACCGTACCCCAACGACCTTTAACCAAAAACCGAAATGCTTGATAGGCATAGATATCCAGAGCAATAAAAATTCCTAAAAACAAAAATAAACGCAACATGGTGTGGTATTTTTAACAAAAATAGTGGCTTAAATCGTGCTTGCCATCCTTTTGACGTTTATTTAACCCGTATGTTACATTAGAGATGTATTTCCAGCACTTGAGCTTCTGTAGTGGTTAGCATAACCTTTTGTATGGTTGCTGGCAACAACAATGTTTCTCCTTTTTTTATATGGTATTCCTGAGCATTATAGGTCAGTTTAAGATGTCCAGACACACACATATAAATGACAAAAGAATCAAGTATCCTATAATCCAACTCTTGTTCTTTAGTTATATGCAGCATATTGGTTTTAAAATAAGGGGTATGTACTACAGTACTCGAAACATTTTTTTCTAAACTATAAGGCGTGTCGTACCTCGTCTGGGCATTATAATCAATGGCTGCTTTTGCCTGTTCATTATGCAATTCCCTTTTACGTCCAGTTTTTGCATCTACTCGATCATAATCATAAATACGATAGGTAATATCCGAAGTTTGCTGAATTTCTGCCAGAAGCACTCCTGCTCCAATGGCATGTACTCTTCCTGTGGGAATATGATATACATCTCCTGAATTTACCTTTTCTGCATTTAAAATCTCAAGTAGGGTTCCATCACTTAGATGCTGTTCATAGGTGTTTTGATCAATATCTTTATTAAAACCTACAATAAGTTCGGCATCTTCTTCGGCTTGCATGATATACCACATTTCATTTTTACCAAAACTATTATAACGCGCTCTTGCCAGATCATCATTGGGATGTACTTGTACTGAAAGTGGTTTTGCCGCATCAATAAATTTAATGAGCAAAGGAAACTCATTTCCAAAGCGTTCATATATCTTGGTTCCCAAAAAATCTTCTTTGAATTCACTAATTAATCTGCGGAGTGAATACCCTTGAAGTAAACCGTTTTCTACTAGTGTCTCACTCTCCTGAACATCAGAAATCTCCCAGGACTCTCCCATTTGATCTCCTTCATATGTTTTGTTTAATACAGTACGTAGTTTATCACCACCCCATAATCGATATTTAAAAATAGGTTTGAATTGTAATGGATATAGTTGCATGGATTAAGACTCTTTTTTGATTTGTAGGCTTTTAGCAAAGTTATCATTTTTAAATTTCTATATTTTTCATACAATACAATAATATAAATTCTGACTTCTTATTTTTACAAACTATGCTCCGATTATCTCAATGCAGTCTTTATCTATCCGACACTTTTACTTTAAGTGATCTTAGTTTTAGTATTACAGAAGGACAACAGGTTGCAATTATTGGAGAAAGCGGTTGTGGAAAAACAACTGTACTTAAACTTATTTATGGTCTTATCGATGCAGATAATGGTACACTATTCTGGAAAGAGAAGCCTATTCAAGGACCTAAATATCATTTGGTTCCTGGAATGCCTTTTATCAAATACCTTTCCCAAGATTTTGATTTAATGCCGTATACCAGTGTTGCCGAAAATGTCAAAAAATTCCTTTCTCGATTCTATCCTGAGGAAAGCGCGCAACGCACTCATGAACTTCTGGAGGTGGTGGAGCTATCTGCTTTCGCGAAAGCTAAAGTAAAAACACTTTCTGGTGGGCAAAAACAAAGAGTAGCATTGGCACAAGCTCTAGCTAAGGAGCCAGAACTACTATTGCTGGATGAACCTTTTAGTCATATTGATAATTTTAGGAAAAATAAGCTCCGTCGTAAGTTGTTTAATTACTTGAGAACACAAAATATCACCTGTATTATTGCAACTCATGATGCCACAGATGTGCTGTCTTATATGGATGAAACTATTGTTATGCAAAATGGAGCCATCATTGCCAAAAGTAAGACCCAGGAGCTATATGAAAACCCTCCATCGTATTATGCTGCCTCTCTTTTTGGGGATGTCAATGAATTACCTGCATATTGGTTTAACAAAGCGGTTTCCCAAAAAAAAATGCAACTTATATACCCACATCAATTAAAGATATGTCCTTCCAAAAATCAGAGCATTACTGGGATTGTCAGTGCTAGTTATTATGTGGGGTCACATTATCTTATTACTGCTCAATACCAATCATATTCCATCCTTTTTATTTCAGATAAACTATTCCAAAATGGAGAACAAGTACATTTAAATCTAAAAGAATACACTTGACTATAGTGATTAATTATCCTACTCCGATTACAGTTAATAATCAAATGAATACTATTACTGATACTTTATGCTCTCAATAAGACATAATCTTATCCAGATTTTCAAAATAGGTTTTACTCACTGGAATAGTCTCT
>CAZPTJ010000148.1:0-8221 GCA_964589085.1 uncultured Flavobacteriaceae bacterium
TCTTCATTAACAACAAAAGTCTTACGATGTATGCCGTCATACTCCTTTCCCATAAATTTCTTACGTCCCCATACACCAAAAGCATTAAGTACCTGATGTGACTCATCTGCAAGTAAAGGAAACGGGAGTTCAAATTTATTGGCAAAGTTTTTTTGTTTTCGTTCAGAATCGGCACTTACACCATATAATACATAACCTTCTGCCTGTAATTCAGCATAATGATCGCGCAAATTACAAGCTTCGGCAGTACAGCCCGGAGTATTGGCTTTGGGATAGAAAAAAACAATACTTTTTTGACCCAATAACTGGTCAGAATTTATCGTATTTCCATCTTGATCGGTTACTGAAAATGATGGAACTTTATCGCCTACCTGTAGTGTATTCATTATCTTAGATTTTTGGATGATTCCTATTTTATTGTTTAAATATTTAAAGGTGAAATTAAACAAAATGACCAAACAAGAAAAGGTAGATTTCGTTATAGATACGTTAAAAGAATTATACCCTCAAATTCCCATACCATTAGATCATAAAGATCCATATACGCTACTCATTGCTGTATTATTAAGTGCTCAGAGTACAGACGTACGTGTCAATAAAATAACGCCATTACTCTTTGAAGTAGCTGATAACCCATATGATATGGTCAAACTTTCTGTAGAAGAAATACGGGAGATCATTAGACCAGTAGGGTTGTCACCTATGAAATCCAAAGGAATTCATGGTTTATCACAAATACTAATTGACAAATATGATGGTGTGGTTCCACAGGATATTGCCTTACTGGAAGAGTTTCCTGCTGTAGGACACAAAACGGCTAGTGTTGTTGTATCTCAAGCTTTCGGTATTCCTGCTTTTCCGGTTGATACTCATATCCATCGATTGATGTATCGTTGGGGATTAAGCAATGGTAAAAATGTTGTGCAAACAGAAAAGGATGCAAAGCGTTTATTTCCTAAACATACCTGGAACGATATTCATCTTCAGATTATATGGTATGCTCGTCAATATTCTCCCGCCCGAGGCTGGGATATGGAGAAAGATATCATTACAAAAACCATAGGTCGTAAAACCGTAATTGACGATTATTATAAAGCAAAAGAAAAATCTAAAAAGAAAAAATAGGAAATAAAAAAAGCCCCTTGGCAGGGGCTTTTACAAAGTTTAGTTCAGAAGTGCTTCAAACTTCTGGTTTTTATAATCTATAACACTTAAAGCCTTAGAGTAATTAAGAAGAAACTGTATAGTTTCTAATTTTGGTTCTAGTCGGTTCACCTTTTTTCGACCTGGTGAGGGTTCTTCTGTGTAAATGTTGGCCATATGATGCGTTTAATTGATGGTGTTTTTCTTTTAACGCACAATTTGCCCATCTTATTGTATTAGTTTGTTAAAATAATGTTATGCTTCTCTATTACCTTTCTCAAGTTAATTAATGCATATCGCATTCTACCCAGCGCTGTATTGATACTTACGCCTGTTCGTTCAGAAATTTCTTTAAAACTCATCTCCTGATACATACGCATCATTAAAACTTCCCTTTGATCATCCGGCAGCTCTTCTATCAATCTACGTACATCACTTTCTACCTGATCTTTGATCAATTGTTTTTCTGCATTCAGCCCTGAATCACTAAGTACCGAAAAGATGCTAAATTCTCCATCATTATCAAACTTAGGCATTCTGTTATTACGTCTAAAATGATCAATTACGAGATTATGAGCAATACGCATAACCCAAGGAAGAAATTTTCCTTCTTCGTTATATGCACCACGTTTCAATGTATTAATCACCTTAATAAAGGTGTCTTGAAAAACATCTTCGGCAACATCACGATCGTAGACTTTAGAATAAATAAAACTATAAATGCGTTGTTGATGTCTCGCAATAAGTACAGATAATGCGTTCTCTTCTCCTTTAATATAATTGCTCACAAGAGTCGCGTCGCAGGTTAACACATCTTTCATAGTATAACTTTTGTAGGTTATTAGAGCTTTTAGCTCTTTTTAAAATTCAAAAAAGTAATACTATGCTATAGGCAGAATGTTTAAATATTGTGTTTATCGCGTTGTAAATATAAAGCTATTCCTTTTAAAAAAACAAAAAAAATTAAAGATTTAATAGTTAAAATTTCTGCGAACCCACTGTTTATAGAGTCTTAGAGAAAGAGTATCTTTGTGCTTTTCATCAAAAAATCGCAATGAAAATTGATATTTCGACTATAAATCCTCGTGAAAATATTATCATAAAGGGAGCCAAACTACATAATTTAAAAAATATTGATGCTGTAATTCCACGTAATGAGTTGGTCGTGATTACTGGTCTATCAGGATCTGGAAAATCGAGCTTGGCTTTTGATACTTTATATGCAGAAGGGCAGCGTCGATATGTTGAAAGTCTATCTTCTTATGCCCGTCAGTTTTTAGGTCGTTTAGATAAACCAAAAGTTGATTATATCAAGGGTATTGCGCCAGCTATTGCTATAGAACAAAAAGTAAACTCAACAAACCCTCGTTCTACCGTTGGTACAACCACTGAGATTTATGATTATCTCAAACTACTTTATGCACGTATCGGAAGAACTTTTTCTCCAAAATCGGGTAATGAAGTAAAAAAAGATACTGTTACTGATGTTGTAGATTATGTTTCAGCTTTCGCGAAAGCTGAAAAACTCCTCCTCCTCGCTCCTATTCATTTAGAAAAGGGACGGAAGCTTGAAGATAAGTTGGCGGCTTTATTGCAACAAGGTTATGCCAGAGTATTATGGAATGAAACAATACATCGATTAGACGAACTGGACGATGCTATAAAAAAAGCAAAGGCAAAAGATTTGGAACTGGTCGTTGATCGTATTGTGACCAATCCGGGAGATGAAGATTTTAATAATCGATTGGCAGATGCGGTGCAAACTGCATTTTTTGAAGGTAAGGGCGAATTGTATATTCAAAAACTAAGTGACCAGTCGCGGCATCATTTTTCTAATAAATTTGAATTAGACGGAATAACTTTTTTAGAACCTAACATCCATCTGTTTAGTTTTAATAACCCTTATGGTGCCTGTCCTACTTGTGAAGGTTATGGTGATGTAATAGGGATAGATGAAGATTTGGTCGTTCCAAATACGGCCTTATCGGTTTTTGAAAACTGTGTTTTCCCCTGGCGCGGTGAAAGTATGAGTGCCTATAGAGATCAATTAGTAAACAATGCCTATAAATTTGACTTTCCTATTCATAAGCCTTATTTCGAACTATCAGAAAGTGATAAGCAGCTCCTTTGGGAAGGGAATGAGTTTTTTGAAGGTATCCATACCTTTTTTGAATTTTTAGAATCCAAATCATATAAGATTCAAAATAGAGTGATGCTCTCCCGCTACCGTGGAAAAACCAAATGCAAAACCTGTAAAGGAAAACGGTTACGACAGGAGGCTACATATGTACATATCGGAGGGATTCCTATTACGGCATTAGTCAATCTTCCTTTAAAAGAGGTTACACAGTTTTTTAAGCAATTAGAGCTCACAGATTACGAACATCAAATAGCTGATCGTTTGCTCAAAGAAATAAACAGTCGTCTGGAGTTTCTTGCAAAAGTGGGGCTGGATTATCTTACGCTCAATCGTAAATCCAACACATTATCCGGAGGAGAATCACAACGTATTAATCTTGCCACCTCACTGGGAAGTAGTCTAGTAGGTTCTATGTATATTCTTGATGAACCCAGTATTGGATTACATCCCAGAGATACAGAACGTTTGATAGAGGTTTTGAAATCCTTACGGGATTTAGGAAATACGGTTATCGTAGTAGAACATGACGAAGATATTATGAAAGCCGCCGATACCATTCTGGATATTGGCCCTGAGGCTGGAACACAAGGTGGAAAACTCGTTGCATATGGCACCTATAAACAATTGCTTAAAGCAGATACATTAACTGCTGGCTATTTAAATGGCTCCTTGGAGATTCCAGTTCCTTCGCAACGAAAGACTTCCAAGTATTATGTAGACATCAAAGGAGCTCGAGAAAACAATCTAAAAAATGTTGATGTGCATTTTCCATTAGGTGTTTTTACAGCAGTAACTGGAGTATCCGGAAGTGGAAAAAGTACGCTTGTTAAAAAAATTCTCTATCCTGCATTACTCAAAGAAATAGGCGGTTATGGACAAAAGCCTGGACAGTTTAGTGGTATTGAAGGCCAATATGACTCTATAAAGATTGTTGAGTTTGTTGACCAAAATCCCATTGGACGCTCTTCACGATCCAATCCCGTAACCTATATCAAAGCTTATGATGATATCAGAAAACTATATGAAAGTCAAAAATTAAGCAAAATACGAGGGTATAAATCCAAACACTTTTCTTTTAATGTAGATGGTGGACGCTGTGAAACCTGCAAAGGAGAGGGAGAAGTCACTATAGAGATGCAGTTTATGGCCGATGTGCATTTAGAATGTGATACGTGCAAAGGCAAACGCTTTAAAAAGGAAGTATTAGAGGTTACTTTTGAAGATAAGAATATCGATGATCTGTTAAATATGACTATTGATGATGCACTCGCTTTCTTCGAACTTCACAAGCAGGCAAAGATATCTCGCAAACTCAAACCATTGCAGGATGTAGGGCTAGGTTATGTCACTTTAGGGCAAAGCTCCTCTACGCTTTCTGGCGGTGAAGCACAACGCATCAAACTAGCATCTTTTCTGGTTAAGGGAATGACCAAAGACAAAGCACTTTTTATTTTTGACGAACCCACAACAGGATTGCATTTTCATGATATTAAAAAACTCCTTGCTGCTTTTGAAGCGTTAATTGATAAAGGACACTCCGTACTCGTAGTCGAGCATAATATGGATCTCGTTAAGTGTGCAGATTACATCATTGACTTGGGTCAGGAAGGTGGAACGACTGGTGGTCGTGTGATGGCACAAGGTACTCCAGAAGAAGTTGCGAAGACAAAAAGCTCGTATACTGGAGTCTACCTAAAAGAGAAACTCTAATATATGCTCCTTAATTAATCACTTTATAACAGGGCAATTACCACTCTTTTGAGCATTTGGGAAATAAAAGGTAAGTTTATATAGTAAAACTAACCTTAGAACCATTCGTTATGAAAAACAGATACATAAAGATCATTATGGCATCCGTCCTAATTGCTGTTATTGTTGTAGTTGTGCTTAAATTGCTTGGACAAGAAAACCCAACTGTTCTCGCTGGTGGTATTACAGGAGGTATTGTAGGAGCCATAGTTGGCGGAGTCTCAAACAAAAAATAATATGCATAAATACATCACCATTATAGTAGTCCTTTTCTCCTCAATATTATTTGCTCAAAAATCTAAATCTAAAGGCATGTTGTCTGACGATACGATGATCATTGAGTATGTCATTTATTTTATGGAGGACTTGTATCATACTGCTGAAGAAGTACGTAAAGTTGTAAATAAAAAGTATTCCGATTTCGAAATTCTTGATACGGTTCCTGATATTGAAAACATCAAAGGAAGTCAAGTCATCATTACCCAAGTAGATAATGTGAGAGAAGAATTTCCCCCCGTGGATGTTGAGTATTTAAATTATACGAGTCAAGGTCTCGATATCAGAGAAAAAATTCAACTACAACGATCAAAACACGCTCTAGTTTTAGATTTTGCATGTGAGAGAAAAACGCTCACCCCTACTATAAAAAGAGCTCATGATTTAATTAATAAGCTTATAAAAGATCATAAGGTAGCCATTTACGACTCAGAAACCAGAGAAACTTTTGGTAAAGAATACTGGGTTAATAAAACCACTTTTGCAAATAATGCTATTAATATTTCGGAGCATATCACCATTCATTTTTATCAGGAAGAAGAATATTGTCGTGCTATTACCTTGGGGATGCTCAAATTTGGATTGCCAGATATTTATATTGAAGACCTGTCCTGTAACAGCGGTATAGAGTTAGCAAGTTTTATAAATCTAACTGCGCAAACATTATGGGAAAAGCAAAAAATTGAGGATAGTGGTCAATTAAAATTATCCATAAACAATATAAAAAATACCTCATTTCGAAAAATGATGTTGAATTCTTTAATGGATAATGCAGAAGGAGAAGCAACTATTACTCTTGTCGAAGGTATTGCCGACGAAGGAGATCCTGTTAATAGATTGATGGAAATTGCTTTTCCCGAAAAAGACAGACAAGTTAAACATAATCAATTATTTACAAAGCTGTTTGGTTCCGAAGATGAAATTACATCATTGCGGCATAATGAAGAATTACTGGAAGCGAGTGCTCGTGCCAAGGAAAAAATTCCAGAACTCTTTAAATTATTTTCAAAAGGACTTTCCATCAATAGACATCTACTTATTAAATTCCCATTCGAAAATGATTTGGGCGAACGAGAATGGATGTGGGTAGAAATCATAAAATGGAATAACAATACCATTGAAGGCTTACTGCAAAATGACCCCGCCATTGTTAAAAATTTAAAAGCTGGCCAAAAAGTATCTAAAGATATTAATGAGATGTTTGATTACATTATATATAATGAAGATGGAAGTTATGAAGGCAATAAGACGGGAGAAATTATGATGAAAATGCAACATTAAAATGAATCTAGAAGAAAATAAGAAAAACGCCATAGCCTTTTATAAAATGGCCTATGAAGGAAACCCAAAAGAAGCCATCTCCGCTTATGTTGGTGATACCTATATTCAGCATAACCCTGATGTTGGTAATGGTTTACAAGGGTTTATAGACTATTTTCAACGTATGCAAAAGGAATACTCTGATAAATCCATTGAATTCGTTCGTTGTATTGCAGAAGGAGATCTGGTGGCCTTACATACGCATCAAATCTGGCCTGGAAATGATGAATATGTGACCATGGATTTTTTGCGATTTGATGAAAATGGAAAAATATGTGAGCATTGGGATGCGATCCAGCAAATTCCTAAAAAATCGGCTAACCTCAATACCATGTATTAATGATCAACCGTGTTTTTAATTGTTGAAGATTCATAGTATACTTGCCTAATGTGGGAATCAATAAAAAAACTATTTACCAGAAAGAAAGAGGTACCCGTAAATCCAGCAATCTTTCATAACGATCTGGCATATAAAACAAGTTGGGAACCTTTGAAACACGGTGGGCAAAATTACAAAACCCATAAACTAACAAAGCTGAATAACAACTCTTTAAGTTATAAAGCTTCATCTTTCAATCTCATTACGAGTGGTCTTCTAACTTTTGGTCCTTTATTATTTTTTATACTCCTTCCTATTTTTAAGGAAGATCATAAAGGGTTTGAATTTCCAATAGTATTACTTTTAATACTATTAACTGCTGGTGGAATCTATTCATTTTACTTAGGACTTCGACCTAATGTTTTTGATAAAAAAAACAGGATTTTATTATAAATCGTATAAGATTCCAACCTCAAGATCAAATAGCAAGGAAAGGAAAGGCTGGATTTCTTTGGACGAAATTAATGCTTTACAAATCATAAAAGAAAGAGTAAAGACAAAGAATAGCAGTTATAAAAGTTATGAAATTAATATTGTGTTAAGTGATGGGGAAAGATTTAATATCGTTGATCACAGCTCTTATAATACCATTAAAGAAGATGCAAAAACTATAGCAGATTTTCTGGGAGTGCCTTACTGGGATGCTACTGCTCCATATTTATATCAACCCGAAACTTTAAAAGTCAGTACTTCATCATATACCGAACAAGATTTGGACCAACCATATGATTCAACAAAACCCAGAAAATTATAAAACAATGTAGTAGTTAGTTTCATGGGGTTTAAGGTCAATGATTTTTTAAATATGTTCTAGTACTCTCATTTTTCGGAAAAAAGTCAAAGTCACTCAAAAAACTTCTGATTATTTTCATCTAAATTTAAACTAATGAGCCACAAACTAATTATTCTTATACTTTCTTTTACTGTAATCACGATAGGCAATGCACAAACTGAAAAGCAACATCATTCCGAAGAAGAGAAACCCGTTTATGAAATAATCACTTCTGGAATCTATTCTTATCTTTTTGAAGAAGAAGAAGGTTCTTTTGGAACCGAAGTACATTTCACGTATTGGTTCAATCATACTTGGGGAGGAGGTTTATCCTATACTGCAAAATTTGAGGAGGAAGAAACACTTCATGACCTTGCATTACTCGGAAGTTTAACCCAGATTATGCATTAGAACTTTGTGATGAACCTTGAAAGTACCATAA
>CAZPTJ010000149.1:0-8218 GCA_964589085.1 uncultured Flavobacteriaceae bacterium
TAATCCTACCAAGGCAATAATTGTTGTCATCATCGTCCAGGAACGAAATGTTTCCTTTTCTGATATCCCTAAATATTGTTTAACCAACCAAAAACCACTATCATTTACATGAGAAAATATGGTGGCACCTGAGGCAACAGCAATTACGAGTATTGCCAATTGAGGTGCGCTGAAATTTTGTGATTCTAATAAAGGAGCAGTAATTCCGGCAGACGTAATCATAGCAACAGTTGCTGAGCCCTGTAATACACGCACCACCGCCGCAATAATAAACCCAAATAATACAGGAGGAAAAAAATCACTATTCAAGGATTCTGCAATCATTTTGCCAGCTCCGGTATCAATAAGAATTTGTTTAAAAGAACCACCTGCTCCAGTAAGAAGAATAATAACCCCTGCCGGATATAACGATTTTGTAGAAATGGTCAATAATTGAGTTTTCGAAAAACCTTTACGAATACCCAAAAAATACCAGGCAACTATATTGGCAATAATTAAAGCCACAAAGGGATGCCCTAACAAAGCTACAATATATAGTAGTTCATTTGGAATCGAACTATTCTCAAAAAATGGACTCCCTAATACAGTATTACTTACGATAAGAACAATAGGAATTGCAATAATGGCTAATATATTTCCTGCCGAAGGCGCATTTTCAGGAATTTCAGAAATAGAAAACAATGCTTCCGGTGTCTCTACATTTATCTTTTTTGCCAATCGTTTAGCAAACAAAGGACCAGCGATAATAGCAGCAGGTAAACCAGCAATCATTCCAAAAATGATAACATAGCCTAAATCGGCATTAAGAATTTCTGCAACAGCAATAGGGCCAGGCGTAGGCGGAATAAATGTATGAGTTATCGCTAAACCAGCTAGCAGCGGGATCGCATATAATATTAGGGATTTTCCAGTTTGTTTTTGTAGTGCGTATATTAATGGAACCAAAATGATAAAGGCTACATCAAAAAACACTGGAATCGCAACAAGAAAACCCGTTAACATAACAGCCCAAGGAGCACGTTCTATCCCAAAACTTTTTAGCAATGATTCCGCCAATCTTTGAGCGCCTCCTGATTGTTCGAGTATAGCACCAAATAAAGCTCCTAAACCAACAACAGTAGCTACGAAACCAAGCGTGCCTCCCATGCCATTCTTTACACTATTTAATATGAGATCGGGGGCCATTCCTGCAACTACACCAACAGTTATACAGGCAATAAGTAATGCTAAAAAAGCGTGAATTTTTAATCGTAAAATGAGAAAAAGCAGTATCGAAATACCACTGATTACTGCTAGTATGAGTTGAATATCCATAATGTTGTTTAAAAAAATTATGCTCCCCAAATCGTATGAAAAGTTCCCTCCTTATCTATACGTTCATAGGTATGAGCACCAAAAAAATCCCGCTGTGCTTGTATTAAATTAGCGGTCGACGAGGCTGTTGTTAAAGCATTAATATAATTTAGTGCCGCGCTAAATACTGGTAACGACTGACGCGCCTGTAGTCCATAGGTAACAACTTCGGTCAATGCTTTATAAGACTCAGACACCATCTCAACGATTTTAGGTTCAAATAACAAATGTTGATCTTCTTTTAGATATTCAATCAACTCTTCCATAAGTTGGGATCGTATAATACATCCATTGGTCCAGATGCGAGCTATCTCACTTAATTTAAGATCCCAATGATACTCATCTGATGCGGCTTTCATCGTTTCAAAACCAATCCCATGATTTAAAATTCGGGCAATGGTATACGCTTGCTTAATGCTGTCAACAGATGGAGATGCTCCTTCTGTTTTATTCAGTTTGTATATCTTACTTGCTGCAATACGGGTCGTTTTTTGTGACGAGATATTTCTTGCCATTACCGCTGCAGCAATAGTATCAAAAGGTTGCCCTAATTCCATTGCAGAAGTAGTACTCCATCCGCCGGTCCCCTTTTGTTTTGCTTTATCAAGAATAACATCCAACACGTATTGGTTTCCATCCTTTTGTTTAAAAATAGCTATAGTTACTTCCAAAAGGTAACTCTTCAAATGTCCCTCATTCCATTCGGATAGTATGTCAACAAGCTGAGGCAAATCATAGTGTAGCTCAAATCTTAATAGGTTATATACTTCTGTGATAAGCTGCATTTCTGCATACTCAATACCATTATGAATTGTTTTAATAAAATGGCCAGAACCTCCTTTGCCCACAAATGCACAACAGGCACTGGATGTACTGTCCCTAGCAGCAATACGCTCTAGTAAAGGCGCTATTTTCTTATAAGCATCTTCGTTTCCTCCAGGCATTATAGACGGTCCCCGCAATGCTCCCTCTTCACCTCCAGAAACCCCTACTCCTAAAAACCGAATCTGTTTCTTGGCTAAAGTTTGGATACGTCTTTCGGTATCCTTAAAATGAGAATTTCCGCCATCAATTAATATATCTCCTGCAGATAAATGAGGTATCAATTGAGTAATAACGGTATCAATAACGTTTCCAGCACTTATCATTAAGAAAATAGCGCGTGGCTGGCTTAAGGAGGCGACAAAAGGAATGATATCTTCATATCCTTTGGCGTTATTAAGTGCTGGGTATTCTGCTATAAATTGTTCTGCAATGCCTTCTTCAAGACCTTCAACTCTTCGATTATATAACGATAGTTTTATGCCATGTCCAGCAAAATTTCGAGCCAAAGCCTTGCCCATTACTCCTAGTCCCAAAAGACCTAAATCATTTTTCATAAATGATTGATTTGTAATTTTTTGAATTATCTCATCTATAGTGTTACTTATATCTATTTTTAATCCGTATAAAGGAGGTTCTAATGTCTCAAATTGAGATTTAAGAAGCTCAGGATTAAAAAAATGACCTTTGCGTTTAACCAATCTTTCTTTTATGGTATTATATGTTCCTTCAAGATAGATCCATTGAACATTTTTTTGAAACTCCGAAGGCACTAAACGTTTCCGGTATACTTCCTTCAAGGCAGAACAGGCGAGTATTGCGCCCTGTCCAACCCAAATAGGTATTTGAGCTGCAATATGATCTAACCAAGGCCAACGGTCTTTATCCTGAAGTGGTATGCCGTTTGACATTTTATCAATATTGGCCTTTGGGTGAAAATCATCGGCATCATAAAAGGATAATTGCAATTGGGCAGCAAGATGTTTTCCAATAGTGGTTTTCCCTACACCTGAAACCCCCATAATGATATAAATATGTTGCATCTAGAAAAGTGTCATTCCTGGTTTTTCAAGTGTCTGCGGGATTTTCAAATCAACACCTAATCGTTTATTCAGTTTTTCAATAAAATAAGCAGAAAGTAATGGAGAGGCCACCTCCAGGTTTTGATGAATAAAAAAATGAATGTTCTTTAGACCTTTCTCAATCCATTCTTCCAGGCGGACAATCCATTCTTCAAGGCGACTATAATCCGATTGGTGGTTGGCTCCGACATAGCGTATAAATGCCTCATTATTTGTCAAACGCATATGCATAATATCACGGCGACCAGCCGTATCCACTAGAATATTAGCAATATTGTTTTCCTCAAGTAATCCATAGAGCTCTTGAGCTACCTGTTCATTATTAAACCAATCAGTATGCCTAAACTCAATAGCCAAAGGAACATGAGAAGGCCAATGTTCTACAAAACTAATTACTCTGTCAAAGTTTTTAGGACCAAAATTATTATGCATCTGCAAGAATATCGTCCCTAGTTTTTCTCCTAGTAACAAGGTATGTTCCACATATTCCGGTATAAAAAGATGCGAATCTATCAATCGCTTTAGATGACTTATGTTATTGGTTATCTTAGGGAAAAATTTAAATCCTTCCGGAGTCTTATCTCTCCATTTTTCATACTGCTCACTGGGAAATAAACGGTAAAAAGTAGCATTAAGTTCTATACTATTAAACTGTGAAGCATAGTATGTTAATTCATCTTTAGTCCCCCGTGGATAGAAATTCTTAAGGTCTTGTCGATTCCATTTTGCACAACCCACATAAATCTGCAATTTTTCTTCTTCTTGCTTTCGCGAAACCTGTGCTGAGCGCTGTCGAAGTAGCATAACTGCGGTATCAGGATGATCAGGAGGTAAACTAAAATCAATGGTCTCGGGCTGTTCTACTTTACCAAATTTCATAGTTTTTTATTTGAGCCTATAAATATACAAGAAGCAATACGCATTCCTAAATTAATCCTGAAATCCTGTAACAAATCCAGCCTGAATTAGTCTTATCGCAAGAATACAAACATTAACATAACAATACATCATGAAAACAATCAAACTACTTTTAGCCCTTCTTTTTTTGGCAACAACAGCTATACAAGCGCAAACTGCCGAAGAAATTATTGCTAATTATCTTGAAAATACAGGAGGCGAAACTACTTGGGAAGCTATTAAAGGATTACAGATGGATGGAGCAGTCAAAACTCAAGGCATTGAATTACCGTTTACTCAAATACAAATGACAGATGGTAGAAGTTATACAAAAGCTAATTTACAAGGCCAAGATTTTTATCAGGACGTATATGATGGAGAAACTTTATGGAACACCAATCAATTTACTCTTAAAGCTGAAAAAAGTGATGCAGAGGCAACCGCTAATCGAAAATTAGAAAGTAATGACTTCCCTGATCAGTTTTTAAATTACAAAGAGAAAGGGTATACACTTGAACTTCTAGGTAAAGAAACTATTGAAGGAACCGAAACGTTTAAAATCAAGTTGACTAAGGAACCTATCACAATAGATGGACAAAAAATACCTAATGTTGTTTTTGTATACTTTGATACAGAAAACTTTGTTCCTATCGTTGAGGAACAAGAAGTTCCTTCTGGCCCAGGCAAAGGACAAATAAGCTCTACTAAATATAGTGACTATACTGAAGTGAATGGTCTTTACTTTCCTTTTTCAATTATCCAAGGAGTTAAAGATAACGCTGCTTTAGGACAGTTCGAAATAGTTGTAAAATCTATAGATTTCAATCCAGAAGTAACAGATGAACTATTTGCTTTTCCAGAGCAAGACTAATTTATAATACCTATAACCACAATCGTTTGCATTGAGGTTTTTTTCGCTTTAAGCGAAACGCACATTCAGCATTCAAAAACTAACATAATGAAATGAGCATAAACAAAATTAATTTTTTGCTTACCAATCGTAAATAATTAAATTTTTTATGCGAAAGCGTAGCGGTTGATCTAAACAGAAAATTTTTATTTGGTTTTTTGTTCAATGAAAATTTTCAACTAAATGAAAACCAAAAACATACTTTTAGGAGGGATACTATGTATACTCTCCATGGGGCTTGGTGCGCAGGAAGTCGCACTTAAAGGCAAAGAACTCTTCGGAGATATAAATGCTCGCCAGATTGGACCGGCTTTGATGAGTGGTCGTATCATTGATATGGAGTTACATCCTACTAATGCTCAGGTAATCTATACGGGTACAGCTGGTGGTGGTGTTTGGAAGTCTAATGACGGAGGTGCTTCATACGCCCCTATTTTTGACGATCACATTCAATCCATAGGCCAAGTAGCTGTTGACCCGAACGACCCTGATCAAACCATTTGGGTAGGTACCGGAGAGATTTGGACACGTAACTCTGTATCTATAGGTGATGGCTTATATCGCACCAAGGATGGAGGAAATAACTGGGAGAAAATAGGTTTTGAAAACTCGGAACGTATTTCCGGTATCGAGATTCATCCTGAAAATAGTGATGTTGTCTATGTCAGTGTTTTAGGAGCATTATGGAGTGATAATGATGAGCGAGGAATTTACAAAACAACCGATGGTGGTAAAACCTGGAAGAACATTCTTTCTGTTAATTCGGGAACCGGAGCAGCAGATTTTTTAATGGATCCTAACAATCCTGATGTACTTTATGCCGCCATGTGGGAGCATCGTCGTACTGCCTGGGACTTTAATTCAGGAGGATCTGGTAGTGGCTTATATAAATCTACAGATGGTGGCGCTACCTGGAATACAATACACAACGGATTTCCTGAAGGCATTTTAGGCCGTATCGGTATAGCTATTGCTCCATCAAATTCTAATCGTGTATACGCCGTGATTGAATCTGAGACAGATAAAGGATTATATCGATCTGATGATGCAGGTGCAAGCTGGACAAAAACGAATGGAGATTTCTCTTTGACAGTGCGTCCATTTTATTTTTCACGTATTGTTGTTGATCCTAAAAATCCAGATGTGGTTGTAAAAGGCGGATTAAGTGGTTCTATTTCAAGAGATGGCGGTAGGACCTTTAAAGCTTTAGGAAATATGCATTCTGATATTCATGATATCGTTTTTGACATCAATAACTCAGACCGTATGCATGTAGGAACAGACGGAGGCGTATATCGCTCATGGAATGGTGGTACGACTATGGAAATCGTAAGTAACCTTCCTTTATCTCAATTCTACCAGATAAGTGTAGACGATGCAGTACCTTATAGAGTTTATGGAGGATTACAAGATAATGGCTCCTGGTACGGTCCTTCTTCTTCTCCGGGAGGTGTAGAAGCACGTGATTGGGTACGTGTAGGTGTGGGTGATGGCTTTAGAGTACTAAAACATCCAACTAAAGAAATATTATATTCTGAAATGCAAGGTGCTCAAAATGTATGGCGCTATGATATGGATCGGGACTATACTAAGAATGTAAAACCACTCCCTGTCGACGGGTATGATGACTTACGATTTAACTGGAATGCTCCGATGGCCGTAAGTGCACATCAACCGGATCGTTTTTATATGGGAAGTCAATACCTACATAAAAGTGATGATATGGGAGATACCTGGAAAATTATCTCTCCAGATTTAACTACCAACGACCCTTCAAAACAACCTACAAAGTCTGGAGGGTTATCTAATGATACTTCGGGTGCCGAAACACATACAACCATTTTTACGATTGCAGAGTCACCACTAGATGAAAATATCATTTGGGTAGGAACAGACGATGGTAATCTGCAGGTGACCCGCGATGGTGGAGCAAATTGGAATAATGTAACTGGCAATGTTACTGGACTTCCTGCAAATACCTGGGTATATCATATTGAAGCCAGTGTACACGGTAAGGGCATTGCTTATGCCGTTTTTGACGGACATGCACGTGGTGATATGAAACCTTATGTGTATAAGACTACTGATTATGGTGCTACATGGAAAGATATTACCTCTGATGATCTTAATTTGTTTGCCAGAAATATTCAGGAAGATTATGAAAATGAAAATTTATTATTCCTGGGGACAGAAGATGGATTATACATTACCGTAGATGGCGGAAAAAACTGGTCACACTTTACCAATAACTTCCCGCCTACAGCGGTACACTTTATTGATTTACAAAAGAAGACTAATGATATTGTTTGTGGTACGCATGGTCGTGGTGTAATTATCATAGATGATATCAGTATTTTACGTCAAATAACGCCCGACGTATTAGCCAAAAAAGTTCATTTCTTTGAAAATAAACCTGGAATTATGGTTGAATCCGGAGGTTTTGGTGGAGGCAGTACAGAACTTGATTTTGTGGGGCCTAACCCTGGAACAAGTGCACGTATCAAATACTATCTGCAAAAACGACATACTTTTGGTAAAATGACCCTTGAAATTCAAGATTTGCAAGGCAATAAAGTCACAAGTTTAACACCAGGTAAATCTAAAGGAATTAATATAGTGAATTGGGATTATAGTTCTAAAAGCCCTAAAAGTGCCACAGGAAAAACATTAGATTTTTCAGGTTTTCAACCTTTACGGGTTAAAGCAGGAAAATACAAAGCTGTTTTAAAGAAAGGAAAGGATTCGTATGAAACAACAATAGAAGTCCAGAATGATCCTAAATCTTATATAACCGCACAGGAAAGGGATGCCCAGTTTAACACTGCAAAATCTCTTTTTGATATGCAGGAAGATCTCGCCTATATGGTGTATCGCATAGATACAATGATAGAAAATGCAGAAAAAACAATCTCTACAAATACTAAAGCAAAAAAAGTTGCACAGCCACTAATCGATGAGCTCAACGGATTAAAAGAAACTTTAGTAATTACGTCTGGAGATAATTATGTGGATTCTGCTCCTCCACAGTTGCGTGAAAAAATTGGACAATTATATACTGATGTCGCAAGTAATTTTGAGGCTCCGAGTCAGGCGCAATTGGATAATATCAGCCTTTTAAGCAATCGCTTTAATACCGCCAAAACTGATTTTGATG
>CAZPTJ010000150.1:0-8199 GCA_964589085.1 uncultured Flavobacteriaceae bacterium
TTAACAAGTAAATCGAATCTAAACAAAGCCTACCAACAGGTGTATCGCAACAAAGAAAAAGGCATACAAAGATGACAAAACTTAGGATAAGTAATAACTTACTTTTTGTTTGTTCTATCAGCGGATAGGGTTTGTCTAGCCAGTTTAGCAGCTTCATGGATAAGGAAAACCTTTATATGTTCAAAGTTAGCAAACAGAAATGTCATTCATAGGTTATAGGTGTATTAAAAAGTACATTTTCAAAAAACGGATTGCTGTATGTAATACAATTTTAAATCACTAACAAATTACTAGCGCACCGTATCGCACAAATAAGTATTTTTAAACAATAGCAAATAAAACTACAGTATTATCTTTCAAAAGAACATTATCAGATATACTAGAATACTCTAAAGTGTAACAAAAGTCACATTTTGGTTGTGATAATTCTTTTATGTTTGTCAATAAATACTTCATTACGTATGAAGCGAAGAAATTTTATAAAAAAGACAAGTTTAACATCACTAGCTACCTTTGTAGGTGCTGATATTGTTTTCGGGCATATGATGCCTAAGGATTATGTTCCATTAGCACTTAAAGATCCAAATCCTTTTGAGTTGTTTGATAAGGATAAACACATGGTCATCCTCAATAACAGACCATGGAATATGGAGGCACAAGCTCATTTACTCAATGAGAAAGTGACCTCCAATGCTTTTATGTTTATTCGTAATAATGGTAAAATACCGGAAACTATAGACGTAGCAAACTGGAAGATTGTTTTTGATGGAGAGTCGGTAAAGACATCTAAAACATATACACTTCAGGAACTCAAAACCAAGTTTCAGCAATATACCTATCAACTTACTTTGGAATGTGGAGGTAATGGCCGTAGTGAGTTTGATCCGCCAGCCAAAGGAAATCAATGGACCGGAGGTGCTGTTTCCTGTGCGACCTGGACTGGCGTTAGGTTACGAGATGTATTGGAAGACATAGGAATTAAAGAGGATGCGGTGTATATAGGATATCATGCGGCAGATACCCATTTAAGTGGTGATCCTTCAAAGGAGCCCATTTCCAGAGGAGTGCCTATGGCAAAAGCACAACAGGAGGAAACATTACTCGCTTTTAAAATGAATGGTAACGATATTCCTTTAGCTCATGGATACCCTTTGCGGTTGATTGCTGGCGGATGGCCAGCTTCGGCCTCTGGAAAATGGATTAATAGAATAAGCGTACGCAATAAAGTGCACGATGGCACAAAAATGACAGGCACGGCATACAGAATTCCCTGTGAACCCGTTGCACCTGGAGAAAAGGTCAAGGATGAAGATATGTGTATCATTGAATCTATGCCCGTAAAATCCTTAATTACCTATCCTCAGACAGGAGCGGTGATACGTGAAGGAAAAAAACTTCAGATAAATGGCCATGCCTGGGCAGGAGAACTCGAAGTGCAAAAAATGGAATATTCTATAGATTATGGAAGACACTGGATTTCTTGTCATATAGAAAGTCCTTCCAATCGTCTGGCCTGGCAACATTTTTCTGCAGATATCCAATTTCCTAAAAAGGGATATTATGAGATTTGGGTCAGAGCAACAGATACTCAGGGAAAAAGTCAACCTATGGTATTGCCCGAGTGGAATCCTAAAGGCTACTTGAATAATGCTTGTCATCGTATTGCTATAAAGGTAGAGTAATGGAAGATCAGCATAAGAATTTTAGAGAAGGCGTAAAAAAAATCTATCATATGCTATATGTAGGATTAGCCATGATAGGTATATTAATATGTGTGCTCATATATGCGACTCTAGATCCTGATTTTAATGCTTTTCGCGAAAGCAAAACAGATTATGTTTATGTTACTGATGATGAAGATTGGGATACCATAGAAAATGGAATTCACCTGCGCACAGGTCTTATAGAAGGAGAGGGACTTATGGAAGTTGTAAACAATTGTACCAATTGTCATTCTGCACAACTGGTCATGCAAAACCGCATGAATGCCGAACGTTGGGTAACTACGATTGACTGGATGCAAAAGACACAGAATTTATGGGATTTAGGAGAGAATGAAACCATTATTATTAACTATCTGGTGAGCAATTATCCGGTTCAGAAGAAAGGACGAAGGGCAGCACTGGAAAATATAGAATGGTATGCACTGGAAGATTAGTCTTTGTATGGCTATAGGCCTCTTATTCTATAGTTGTAGAACAGAAATAAAAAATGATTCAAATCCTGTGATCACAGAAACTGTGATACAAAAAACTACCAAGGAATCTTATCTTATCCAGGCTCAGGAATTAAAGAGCTATGCACAAAAAACTTCACTAAAACTTATTGATTTTAGAAACCCAGAAGCTTATGCCACTGGACATATAGAAGGAGCCATAAACATATGGCGCCGTGATATTGAAGATCACAGTTATCCCTATGGTGGGATGATGGCAAAAAAAGAAGATTTGGAACAATTGTTCAGTAGATTGGGAATTTCAAATGACGATATTCTGATAGTTTATGATGATAAGGATTCTTGTGATGCCACGCGATTTTGGTGGGTATTACAGAATTATGATTTTCCGAACGTCAAGATATTGAATGGAGGACTTAAATCCTGGATGATATTGGGCAATGATACAACAGTGACAGTACCTCACTATGATCCAACAACATTTAGATTACCGGATGAACCTTCTTTTAAATTTCTGATTACGAAAGACGAGGTGATTGCACTTCTCAACAATACTAATGAAACCGTTTTTATAGATACACGATCGGCTGATGAATATTCAGGTAAGCGTAGAAAGGAAGGAGCAATAGTAGGTGGTAGAATTCCAAATAGCCATTTTAAAGAATGGACAAAAGCTATAGATTATGGAGATACTTATGCCTTTAAATCTATTGCGGCTTTAGAAAAAGAGTATAGTAATCTTAATTTGTCCAAAGATCAGCCTATTGTCACTTATTGTCATACAGGAGTGCGATCTGCGCATACTGCATTTGTACTTACGGAATTATTGGGATATACTAATGTCCGAAACTATGATGGTTCCTGGAGTGAATGGAGTTATTTTAAAGAAACACTTAAAGAAAAAGATAGTATTACAAGCATATTACAATAATGCCATTTCTTGTTTGAATTTGCACATACTAAAAGTAGAAGATTTTTGCTTTAGGCAAAAAGAAAAATCAAGTATAGCCTTGGTTGCAGTTTATTTTGAAGCATGAAGTAAAAAGATTTGGTTTTATTGAGTTAATTTAAATGGGAAAAGATATAAATTATGAAAAAATATATAGACGGATTTATAGAAGCTTTTTTGGGAACCGTAGATTGGACCTGGAAATCCATATTATTTGAAGTGCCCTGGTATACTAATTATTTTTATGGATTGATTGTTATTTCTCTTCTGGTTTGGGGTTTGGAACTTACTTTTCCTTGGCGTAAAAACCAGTCGGCGTTTAGAAAGGATTTCTGGTTGGATGGGTTTTATATGTTTTTCAATTTTTTCATTTTCAGCATTGCGATAAGTGGATTTTATAAATTATTGCAACTCGGTTTTGCAGATCTGGGAATTACGGATAAGACATTGGCACTTATAGATCCGTCAGGATGGCCTATGTGGTTACAGCTCGTAGCCTTTTTTATTATACTTGATTTTGTACAATGGTTTACACATACCTTATTGCATAAGTTTCCCTTTCTATGGAATTTTCATAAAGTACATCATAGCGTAAAAGAAATGGGGTTTGCCGCACATTTACGTTATCACTGGATGGAGAATATACTCTATAAACCTTTAAAAACTTTTGCAGTAATGATTCTCTTTGGCTTTGAGCCTACTCAAGCGTATGTTGTGCATTTTATGGCTATTCTAATAGGTCATTTTAACCATTCCAATATTAAGATTACCTGGGGTCCTTTAAAGTATCTAATTAATAATCCGGTGATGCATTTGTATCACCACGTTTATGACCTTCCGGAAGGGAAATATGGAGTGAATTTCGGGATAAGCCTTAGTTTATGGGATTATATTTTTAAAACCAATTATATCCCTGAAGACAGCGGTACCATTGAATTAGGATTTCCTGGAGATGAAGAATTTCCTAAAGATTTTGTTGGTCAGAACATCTATGGTTTTAAACGGAGAAAGAATTAAAAACGGATTATATACGACAACATAAGAATTTACTTTTTCTCTTAAGTAAAGGCCGAAAAATAATCCTGAATCTTAAAATTTCGATCTTCGAATTGTTCCCGAAGAATTTTATAATGTTGTATTCTGTCAATACGAAATGCTCTATACGCCTTACGTAAATGACACCAGGCAATAAGTATCCATTTATTATTGGTGGAGTACATGGCGCAAGGTTCAACTTTCCGAAAAGAGATATTGGGGTCATCTGCCTTTTGATAGTTAATTTCTATAAAATTGAAATGAGTAATCGCCAGTTGAATTTCAGAGAGGGCATTACTGGTAATTTCCTCATATTCCATATTGAAGACATAAAGCTTGTCATTGAGCAATTCGCTTTTCTCTTGAATGGACGTTCTAAAAACAGATTTTATTTTAATGAGGGCTTCATTAAAATCATTGACAAAGGAAACATCTTTAGATTGATTAACAATATGTTGTGCAGTAATTAAAGCATTGGCTTGCTTTTCGGTAAATTGTACCGGAGGAACAACATAATTATCGACTAAACTATATCCCTTGCCTTCGATAGAATAGACTGGGATTCCTGCTTCTTCCAATTTTCTGATATCCCGATATATGGTACGGATACTTACCGCATACTTATCGGCCAACTCTGTTGCTGTTAATAATCGTTTGGATTTTAACAAGGTTAGTATGGATATAAGTCTAGGTAATTGAGACATAACACAAAGATAGCGAACCCTGATTAGGGTTCGCTTTGCACATTAGTGATTATCCCATGGAATGCAGGGCGACACGATTACCTTCGGTATCTATAAACTGAGCGATAAAGCCATTTTCCTGAATATCTGTTTTAGGCATTACAATTTTTCCACCGGCGGCTTCAATACGTGCTAATGGAACACTTAAATCATCACCACCATTAAGATATACTGTAGAACCATCTGTGGAAGGATTCATACCGTCCATTTGTAAAATGGCACCACCTACTTTATGATTTTCCATATCATATGGGAAAATCCCATATTTCATGTTTTTATCCCCCATATCGTGATCGATAATGGCTTCTCCGAGAATCTGAGAATAGAATGCTTTTGCTCTTTCGTAATCGCTTACTGGGATTTCAAACCAATTAACTGCGTTTTTCATGATGTATTTCTGTTTTTAATGATTATGACCACAAAAGTATTTGGGATATTGACAGAAGGTGTCAGGGGTAGTTTATAAAATTATCCTGATTTGTTTTTTAGTACAAGATTTGAAGCTTAATGCCTATAAACCAGTATAAATACGTGTAAAAACTTCAGAGATCAATGGTATTTTTAAACCATAAACTTTAAAACATAAAAAAATGAGCCAACCTAAGTTCAGAATTTATCCCTCCATTGGAATCGCTCGAATGGGAAACGGTCCAGCAAGACAGGATCAAGTGATTTTTAGCCCTGAAATCCCTTGGGATAATCTATATGATACAAAACAGAATTATATCACGGAGAGTGGTGCCTTAAAAAAACAAGCGCAACGTTTTTATATTTATGAGTGTGACACTGAGGGGAAGCCCGTTCGTGTCATTAGTCCGGAAGAGTACGATATTAATTGGTCAGTAGAAGTCGCCAATAAAAAACCATTTTGGTATGACTTTAATAACAGTTTGGACCTCTCTGTTGTAGCTGATAATCAAAACTTGTCTCCAAATTTTGTTGAGAAAAACATAGCGCCAGGTGTTGGTGCAAAACGTAGAAACCCTAACGTATTAGATCAGGGTTTAAGAGAAGAAGGTGGATATGATTATAGAAAAGAACTCGTAAACAGTCCTGATCCTGTACAAGTGAGTGATTCAAATAAAAGGCAGGAAATCCAGGGACGATTTCCATTTACAAAGGGAAAAGCACTAAGTAGACTTGCTTCAAGTTTAAATACTAAAGCAAAACAGGTTAACTTAGGTACTGCTGAGTATGATGATGGAACTTTAATTTTTTATCCTGCCGATGGAATTTCGGCATCCTTAAATCCATCTGATTTAAATACTGATTTTGCCGATAATTCAAATTGGTATGATGATATCTGTGATGGTCGAATTACAGCAACCATTAAAGCAAAAGATGGTGGTAAAGAGTATAGGTTGACAGATGCCAAAAGTGCCGCTTGGGTAGCGTCTGCTCCGCCAGACTATGCACCACAGATTCAACCCATTTCTACCATGTTTGATTTAATATGTGGCGCTGCAAATGAATCGTACGATTCTGAATTAAGTTTAGTCTTTCCAATGATGTATCGTTTGTATAGAATGCAATGGGTAAATCTAGGAGATTTCCTTTCACCATCTTTCAAAGAAACCATAGACAAACTGGTTAAAGAAAAGAAATTCAAATATATCTACGATAAGGGAAATAGTCCTGAAGAAAAGAAAGAAGCCAGAGCTATACGGGAGACTATTTTTAATCTCTTTAGAAACCCGCTATATGATTACGATAATGAACCTATCATTCCTAGTAAGGACATGACCAATATTGACAATAGAGGTAGCGGAACAGAAAAATTAAAACTGCCTTATTATCCCGGAGATGGTATTGATTATCCGGGAAGCCCCGCACAATGGTTTGCTATACCTCCAATGCTCTATCACGAATTAAGAAAATGGAAAGACGGTGAGTTTGAAACACCATCACATTTTCATTTTAAGAATATAGATCAAATGGGGAAATACTATAGAAAACGTTTTATACAAGCCTCAAAAGACGATGCAAGAAAACCATTGTTAATGACCCGAGCCGTACTAGAAACACTTTACGGTGGAGGTTTTCATCCAGGAGTAGAATTAACCTGGCCTATGCGTCATAATGCCATGTATGCAGAAAACAATATGGTGTACCCTTGGATATCAGAACATAATGATTATACCTATAGTTTTTATGGATTACGCGAAGTGCGATTGAATGCGGCTTCTCCTGAAGAACAAAAAGATATGTATTACAATGATTTTGGATTCCAAATGGATTCTCAGGATATTAAAGAATCCATGAAAAAGGGAGCAAATCATTGGTTATGGAAAGCAACACCAGGAGATTTAACAAAATGGATGGGAATCCCATGGCAATCTGATGCAGGAAGTTGCCAGGCCGTATTTGTAGAAAAGCAATACCCAATACCATCCTGGTGGGCAGCAAATTTACCGGTACAAGTATTACCAGAAGATGCATATCATAAACTTTTAGATCCAAATATCTTAACCAAAACCAAGCATAATATTTATGCTGCGCGTTTAGCCTGGTTACATACTACAGATACTGGCTTCATAGGATATCATGCAGAAGGAGGATATCTAAACGGTCTTATTAATATGGTATATAAGTGGAAAGATATAGGAGTGGTAACTGGTAGAAAACTAAAAGTAAAAGGCCTACCAAAAACCGTATATGTAGCCTTTAATGGGAAACAATCAAAATAGGATATATGATCAAAACAGATGTGATTATAATGGGGAGTGGGATTTCCGGTCTTGTTCTTTCGGTACTCTTACAAAGAAAACAGGTGCCTCATATTGTTTTAGATCGTATACAACAGCAAAAAGTCATAGCTCTGGCGGAAACTCTTCCGCCATCGGCTATGCCATTGCTTGAAGAATTAGAACTACTCGCATTGTTTCAAGAAGCAGCGCTGCGCAAAACCTACGGTTATCATGCGGTATGGGGAAGTAGAGAATTGCAGACTACACATTTTTTTAATAGTAACCCTTTTAAATATGGTCTTAAAATAGATAAACAGACTATTCAACATGCGTTAAAGGCAGAAGTAGCTACCCATATTCTTCCTTATGATGTTTTAAATACCGTGGATGTTACTTCCGAGAAAGTAACCGTGATAACGACCTATAAAAAAGAGAAACAACACATTGAGGGCAAATATATTGTTGATGCCACGGGAAGAAATAGAGCGGTACTTCAGATTTTACAAATCCCCATACAACAGTATGATGAGCTTTTATCCTTTAGTTGTCATTTGCCTAAAGTAAAGCACAAGCATATGATTCATGAGGTGTTTACTGAATCTTTTGCTG
>CAZPTJ010000151.1:0-8103 GCA_964589085.1 uncultured Flavobacteriaceae bacterium
ATAACAAAATTATTTATATGTAGAGGGGATAGAATCTTCCTATTTAGGATAATCTCTTTGAAGAAGTGATTCAGATTTTAGGAGTGTATTTTTTTTCTAATTCAGCTTCGATTTCTGCCACATCTGGATTTATAGCCATGATTTTACCAAACTGATCTATAAGAATAAGAGCACCACCAGCATTAGAGATATTATATTTCTCCCATATGTTATGAACGCCATTAAGATCAATGAGATTTAACCACGGGAATTTTTTTCTTTCGATGATACGCTCCATGGCCTTGGTATTATCATGCTCTCTCGCCACGGCCAATACTTTAAATCCTTTGTCTTTATATTTTTCATAAACAGGTTTTAAATCAATACTATGCCTTATACAGGGGCCACACCAGGAAGCCCATAAGTTTAGGACAGTAATATGACCATTGTTAAACTCTGAAAATGTAATCTCTTTACCTTCAATCGTAGGTGCGACAAAGTCAACGAAATTTCCGCCAACACGAATCTGGTCTAAACTTGTAATTTTATTACTTAGCCAAGTATTATATGAATGGTTTGGAAACTTATCACTAAATGCAGTATGGTATTTTTTTAAGTTGCTTACATCATAAGGAGCGAAAACCGAAGTCTCATTTGTATCAGGAAAATCACTTTTACGCTGGAAGACTACATCAGACTCATCTTCTAAAAACAAAAGGTTTAATAAAAGATTTTGATAAGCAACCAGAGAATAGTGTTCTTCAAGATATTCAAATTGCCATTGTATCTGTAATAAGTATATGGAGTCCAATTTGGTATTCCAATATTGAGCTTCTTCGGTTATGTCCTTTTTTTGAGCCCTTAAAAGCCTAAGCGCTTTATATAAACTATCTCTATTGATTTCGTCATTTTGTAGTTCGTCATAAATGGCCTGTGCAGCTTTTGAACTATATAGTCCTGATTTAAATAAAACATTTACACTATCACGATAAGGCTTTCCGGGTGTTTCAAAACGATTATGTATAGTACTATCTATGACGGCTAGCTCCTCATTTAAAGGGCCTCCTTGAATTTTATTTTGATCAAAATGATCAGTGTCATACAGATCAAACCGTATTTCGTCTGCATCATTGAAAAATTTAATTGGCCTCCAGGAGCCATTATCATGTTCTTCCTTAAAGATTAAATCGAAAGCCTGAATCTCATTTCCTTCTAAAGCATAATGGAATTCACCATTGATAATAGGAATAAGAACACGATTAATCCGCGCATCGTTGAGAATAGGTGTGAGAATTAAAGTATCACTAGCTACTCTATCGAAAACATTACCCTTAAGTAGGACAGTATCCTTTGTGCGTACTGGAGTAGTGCTTTCTTTTGAAGTTTTGTCTTGAGAACAAGCTGCGATGAGCAGAACGTCTAGCAAAACAAAAAGGAGATACCTTATTTTCGACATATATAGATGGGTAATTAAAGAAGAATCTTCTCGTTATGTTTTGAGAGGATTAATCTTGTTTTTTTAATGCCTTTATATTCTAAACTTATTATTATTGGTAAAGAATATAGCATTGACCATAAAGAGTTTTCCATTTTCCCAGAAGGCTCTAAATAATGGATCATCGACCATATAGATAAAACTACCGCTACCCATGCGCTCTTCTCCAAAGACAAGTGATTTAGGTAAACGCTGTTTTGCTTTTTCACCAGCAAAACCGGAAACATTTTCAGGAGTATCTTCAATATAACTTATATTAAAGCCATTGTCCAGATAATGATAGGAACTACTTCCAAGTTTTAAACTAAAGTATTCATCTCCGTAACCAAAAGCCATAGGATGTGTTTTATCCACTGTTGTTCTAAAAATACTTCCCGTAATAAAATTGCTTACACTTTCCAGTTCTCTATCGGCATAAGGAGTTAAGTTTTCTTTTTTTGTTTCGTCTTTTTTATCGTCTTTTTTAGGCATATTTCGCTTTAAGCCAAATCCCTCTTTACCGGAAAAAGTGTTTAAAGCATTACCAACAGCAATAACTTTACCTCCCGAACGTACCCAGTCTTTAACAGCGCTTAAAACACCGTCGTTTAAGACACTGCCATAAAAACCGTTAGGCATAATCAACACATCATACGCATCCAAATTAACCCTACCAAAACTATCGGTATCGATTGAAGTCAGCGGATACCCCAATTGTTGTTCAAAAAAGTGCCAGATGGCGCCATAACTTAAAGAAGAAGTGTCATCTCCTTTTAGAACAGCAACTTTTGGAGGGTTAATGAGCTTTACTTCAGGAGATCCAAAATCGGGACCATTAGTTGAAAAACTCGACGTTGCTGCGGTGAGTTCTCTATTGTGTTTAGAAGCCAGTTGACTCACCACTGCACTTAAATCAGAACGGTTTTTATTATCACTTTTAGTAATAATCAATGAACCGCGTTCAAACTGTTTTCCGGAATTAGTAAACGGCTTTTCTGTAAAACGAACCTTAATTCCTGCCTTAAGAAGATCAGCCAGAAATTGAGCATCCTGCATGCTATTCCATTTTGCAAGATAACCTGCTGCGTTTTGGTTTAGTTTTGAATTATCAACCCTAAAGACAAGTAAGTTGGGTTCATTGGCTTTAATTTCAGTTGTTGATGCTACTGCTTCCAAACCGTACGCATGAGGTAAACTCCAGGCTGTAATATCATAGGTAAGAGGTGTGCTCAATTTTGCATCAGGTTCAAATAGAACCTTAACCATTTTACCTTTGGGTTGGTTTGTGGAAACTACCAATGCATAATCGTAACTCATTGTTCCTTGCGCGTTTTTAGTATAGTGAAAACCACTTACTTTCCCATTTGCAGCATAACCATATCGTATCTCATGTTTACCTAAAAGTTTGGTTAATTCCTTAAGGTTATCGATATTTCCTTTAAGCACATAACTCTTGTATTTTAAATCAGAATTATCAAAGAATTGCGTAAACTCCGTATTAATTTTTTGAGCATTTTGAGATGATATTTCAACGGTGGATAGGCCTGTAGTTTTATGATGCGCTATACGATCTTTAAGGGTCAGTACATACCCTTCATCTGTTTGAATCCCTAAACCCGCACGGCCGTGACCTGCCTGTTCATAGGTCATCCCAATAGCTCCCAAATATGTTGGATAGGTATCGCCATAAGAAGGATAGAGTAAATCAAAGCGTTCCCGGGTAAAAAACAACCACCCTTCTGCATCAAAATAGCGTGCGTGATTTTTTCCAATTTGTGTTTGGAAGTCCCGTTGCCAGTCTGTTATTATTTCGTGAAAAGGTTCTGCCGCAGGAGCAAAATAATAGGGTTCATTAATACCTTGCTCATGAAAATCTACATGTACATGGGGTAACCATTGATTGTAGACTTTAAGTCGTTGTTGGGATTCTACCTGTGTGGCCCACGCCCAATCACGATTCAAATCAAATAAGTAATGGTTAGGACGCCCTCCTGGCCAAGGTTCATTATGTTCTGTGGCATTTTGATCAATATCATAAGGTGCAGATGCTACTTGATTGTACCAGTTGGCATATCGATCTCTTCCATCAGGATTAATACAAGGATCAATGATTACTACCGTATTTTGCAGCCAGTCTTTTTTTATCGTGATCAATTCGTAAAGTGTTGCGATAGCCGCTTCGGTAGCCGAAGCCTCATTTCCATGAACATTATAGGAGAGCCAAACAATAGCTTTATCCTGATTTTTTGATCCCGAAGCAAGTCGGGCACTTGCTAAATTGCTTTGGCGTATGGTTTCTAAATTACTGTGGTTTTCAGCACTTGTAACAATGGCATATGTAAGGGGACGACGTTCATAAGTTTTTCCATATTCCTGATAAGTGACGAGATTACTATGGGTCGCTACATGTTCAAAATAACGCACCACATCGGCATGTCTGGTAAAAGCTGTCCCCAGCTCATAGCCTAAGAAATCTGCAGGAGATTTAAGCTGTGCCTGAATCGAAAATGAGATGAATATGATCAGGAAAAAGGGACATTTTTTGTACATAATGATGTAAATTTTACCAAAAGCTAAAGCTAAGAAAAAGCAGGGAGATCAAATCGGCGATTTAACGTAAATTTGGGAATCCGCTTTTTTTGCGAATTTTATATTTACCGTTTAAAACTACACGCTTATGCCGACCGACTGTATTCCGTATCGAGACACAGGTTATTTTTCCCAGCTTATATGTGATTATCTAGACGGAACAGCAACATTACAGTCGTTTTACAATCACTTTCCTAAGCTGGAAAATTTTGAAAAACAACTTGTAGAAAAAAAAGCAAGTTTTAATACGCATACGCGAAAAGTTCTTTCTGAAAGCCTGACATCACAGTATGAGAGAATTACGATGTCTGAAGCTACTGCGACGCACATAGAACAATTAAAAGAGAGTACCACCTTTACGATTACTACAGGTCATCAACTCAATTTGTTTACAGGGCCACTATATTTTCTTTACAAGATTATTTCGGTAATTAATCTTACCAAGCAATTAAAAACAAAGTATCCTGAATATGATTTTGTTCCCATATACTGGATGGCGACGGAAGATCATGATTTTGAGGAGATTAATTACTTTCGTTTTCGTGGAAAAAAGGTGCAATGGAATCGAAAACCTGGAGGAGCTGTTGGAGAATTGTCAACGGAAGGTTTGGAAGCAGTTTTTGATGAATTTAGTGCCCAGCTGGGAACTTCCAAAACAGCTCAGGATTTAAGAAATTTATTTATCGGAGCTTATCTGGAACACGAAGATTTGGCTGCTGCTACGCGCTACTTGGCAAACGAATTGTTTAAAGTCCATGGACTTGTTATTGTGGATGGTAATGATGGAGAACTTAAAAAATTATATGCCCCTTATATAAAACGGGAATTGCAGGAACAGATCACCCATAAACAGGTGGTTGCACAAACCGAAAAGCTCGTTGAACTTGGTTATTCAGAACAAGTACACCCCCGTGAGATTAACCTTTTCTTTCTTGCGCAAGGTGTTCGGGAACGAATTATCAGAGAAGGGAATACCTACCGAGTTAATGACACCACTTTATCCTATAGCGAAGCTGAGTTTTTACAGATGGTAGACGAGTACCCGATACATTTTTCACCCAATGCACTGTTACGACCACTCTATCAGGAGGTGATCTTACCCAATCTTTGTTATATCGGAGGAGGAGGAGAATTGGCCTATTGGTTTCAGTTGAAAACGACCTTTGAAGCTTTTGCAGTGCCCTTTCCTATGTTATTATTACGGAACTCAGCGATGCTACAAACGGAGAAGCAAGCACAAAAAATCACAAAACTAGATGTTACTCTGGAGCAATTGTTTTTAAAACAAAATGAATTGATCAATCAGAAAATAAGATCTATTTCCAACATTGAGATTGACCTTTCTGAACAACGTAATCATTTACAAACACAGTTTAAGGCTTTACATGATATTGCCACTCAAACTGATGCTTCTTTTAAAGGAGCTGTAGCAGCGCAAGAAAAGAAACAGTTAAAAGGATTGCAGCATTTAGAAAAACGATTATTAAAGGCACAGCGCAAGAAACTGGGAGATCATGTAGAGCGATTGACCACTATACAAAATGCGCTGTTTCCAGAACAAAGTCTTCAGGAACGTAATACTAATTTTGCCGAATTCTACTTGGAACATGGAGATGTCTTGATTCCTACATTGTTTGATAGTTTTGATCCCCTGGGACATCAATTTACGGTTGTGACCATGTAATATTGTTTAGGTAAAGGCAATATTTATTGCTATCTTTTAGTTTTCTTTAACATAGAAAACCACTAACCATGTTCCCCAAAATCATACTAACGCTATTGCTTATTTCCTTTAAGGGAGTAATTGCCCAAAATCCAAGTGATTTTATTCACGTTGATCAATTTGGGTATCAAACCGAAGCCCAAAAAGTTGCGGTCATAAGTAATCCTGAAATAGGATACAATAGTATATTGTCCTATGAACCGCCAGAAATTATGGAAATACGCGATGCGGAGACCAATGATGTAGTGCTTAGTGTTGCTCCGCAAGTATGGAATAATGGTGTCGTTCATGAACAATCGGGAGATCGCGGATGGTGGTTAGACTTTAGTAGTCTGGAAACACCGGGAGCCTATTATGTTTTAGACCCTACCAATGATGAGCAATCTGCGGTATTTGAAATAAGAAATGATATTTATGCTTCGGTTATGCGCGCAGCGGGGCGCATGTTTTATTATAATAGATGCAATGCTCCAAAGTCCGAACCTTATGCTCAGGGTTGGTCGGATGGAATGAATTTTAGCAATCCATTGCAAGACGGTGAGGCACGATATATTTTTGATCAAACTAATGCTAGTCTGGAAAAAGATCTGTCCGGCGGTTGGTTTGATGCCGGAGATTATAATAAGTATGTCACTTTTGCGGTATCGGCAGTTCACGATTTATTATCCGCTTATGAAGAAAACCCTCAGGCTTTTACTGATGATTGGAATATTCCAGAATCGGAGAATACAATTCCCGATCTGTTGGATGAATTAAAATGGGAGTTGGACTGGTTATTAAAAATGAATAATGCAGATGGGAGTACCATTCTTAAAATAGGAAGCCAGAATTTTGAGGAGAACATTGCTTCTCCTCCTAGTGCAAATACTGATGGGCGTTATTATGGACCTACCTGTACGGCAGCATCCATTGCTGTGGCGAGTATGTTTTCTCACGCCGCTAAGGTTTATGCAGAAATTCCAGAATTGGAAGACTATAGTCAGGAATTACTGGAACGGGCGATAACTAGCTATAATTACGTATTGCCTTTCGTAAATAACAATGCTTTGGAAACGGCTTGTGACGATGGAAGTATAGTAGCTGGCGATGCAGATTGGGAAATTAGTCTTCAGATTGAAACCATGATCATGGCCAGTGTTTATTTATTTGAACATACGGGAGACCCTATTTATAATGATTTTATAGTGAACCGCCTTAATGACTTAGAGACGATTCAAACTAATTTTTGGGGTCCTTATAAGGTACATCTATTTGATGCCTTGTTATTATATGCTGAACTTCCAGAGACAGATACGATTACGGCTAACACCATTACAACGTCTTTTAGTCAAGCCGTAATCAATGATACCAATGACTTTTTTGGACTTTCTGATTCTGATTTATACAGAGCTCCGATGCCTGATTTTTCCTATCACTGGGGCTCCAGTAATCCTAAAGCAAGTTATGGCGTGCTCAATCGTGTTGCCATAGATGCTTTGGCCGATCCTTCACAAAATGAAAGTCTAGAAAATTATATTGATGGAGCCATTCATTATTTTCATGGAGTTAATCCACAAGGTTTGGTGTATCTATCCAATATGTACGAATATGGAGCTGAACGCACTGTAAATGAGATTTATCATTCCTGGTTTTTTGACGGCACAGATTATGACCACGCATTGGATTCGCCTATGGGTCCAGCACCGGGTTTTGTAACAGGAGGTCCCAATCATTATTTTAGTGTTACCTCATTAACTCCACCTTCCGGGCAGCCACGACAAAAAAGCTATTTGGATTTTAATGACGGATATCCTTTAAAATCTTGGGAAATTAGCGAGCCTGCCATCTATTATCAGGCATCTTATATTCGTTTATTGGCAAATAGAATAATAGATGATGAAGTGCTTAGTGTCTCCGATATTTTTCAAAGTGGGACAGACTTTAAATTGTATCCCAATCCTGCAAAAAATATATTTCAGGTGGATAGCCTACAGGAAGGGGATTATATCCAAGTATTTTCTAAGTCCGGACAGTTTGTTAAAGAATTTGCATTTCGTCAACAGGGAGGATATCCTGTATCTGGTTTAGCTTCTGGAATGTACTTTGTTAAAGTGCAATCAGCCAACGGAGCAAGTGTAAAGAAACTCATTGTGGAATAGTCAATGTACGAGACTTTAAGGGGGCTAACACATATATGCGCCTAGCATAGATGTCCTACATCTAAAAACTACTGAAATACACCAAAGAAAGGCAAAAATTTAGCTTATATTTTTCGCCAAAAAGGAATGTTTTATACCAATTGTAATTTAAACCCGAATTATGCAATAGAAAATCTATTATGTTCTGAAATCACTGCAAA
>CAZPTJ010000152.1:0-8006 GCA_964589085.1 uncultured Flavobacteriaceae bacterium
CATCTATCTCGCTTTTGTTTTTACAAAGGTCTTGATAAAGCTTTCTAAATATCTAAACCTAAAACTCAAGCAGATGGAAAGGTGATTGCAGTTTAAACCGGTAAACATCATAAAAAAGGATGTCTAAAAAGTAAATTTTTCTTGTCAAACTGAGCCTGTCGAAGTTTTAAAATGGTGATCATCAATATTCCTTCGACAGGCTCAGGATGACATTTCATAAATTTCATTACTTTTTAGACATCCTCTTTTCAAAATTTTTCTAAACAATACTTAGGGTTTAATCAGCATAGTTTTCAACTACAAGATCTCCCCAATCGGCTATTGTTTGTAATAAAGGGATTAAGGTCTCTCCAAAAAGAGTCAGCGCCTATTCCTATTTTCAATTCAAAATATACCTACTATATTGAATAAAAGCAGTTATTTAGTGCTATTATTGACTTTTAGTACACTTTTTAGATATGATCAGGCATCATATACTTATAGGCTTGTTCTTCTTTTTAGGGCATCTATTCATTTGTAATGGTATAGCGCAAACGACAATTTCAAAAACTGAAAAAGCATGGGTCTTAATGGTTGATGGAAACCCATTTGAAGTTAAAGGGGTTACTTTTGGATATGACCAGAATGTTGCCAACTACGACGCATATTTTCGGGATTTACAAACTGCAGGTGTAAATACCATCAGAATCTGGGCGACTAACGAGTATACCTCTCGTTTACTTGATGCTGCGCAACACTATGGCATCAAGGTACTCGTTGGGATATGGATGCGCCATGGCCGTCCGGGAATGGAAAATGATGATCATTTCAATTATCTAGAAGATAAAGAAGGTATTGAAGCCATGTACCGTAATGCCATGGATGTGGTAGAACACTATAAAGGACATCCTGCAGTATTAAGTTGGGCTATTGGCAATGAAGTGTACCTAAATACAGCCACAGCTGCCGAAAAAGAAGCCTATTCATTACTGTTGGAACGTATCGGATCTACGATTAAAAAAAGAGATCCCCATCATCTTATTACTTCCGTGGAGGCCTGGACTTTTGGTTTGGACTGGTGGCAACGATTCGTTCCATCAATCGATATTTATGGTTTAAATTGTTATGGCCCGGGAGCCAATATCCTACAGGATGAATTACTAAAACGCAATATTGACAAACCTTATATAATTACAGAATTTGGTGTCACGGGAGAGTGGGATGCTCCAGAAGATCAAAACGGTGTTACTATAGAACCTAATGATCAACAAAAATATGAAGCCATTACCAACGGTTATACCCAATGGATCTCCAACAAATCTGCCTGCCTTGGCGTTTATTTCTTTCATTATGCAGACGGCGATCAATTTATTGCTCCCTGGTTATTTACACATTACAAAGGGATGTATCGTCCACAATATTGGGCAATACGAAAAGCATATACCGGACAAGCTCCAGATAACCAAATACCGGTCATCAACACCTTTAAATTACCTGATGTAAAAACGGCAAGTGGTCATTGGATTCCGGTGACTCTGGAAACTTTTGATCCTGAAAATGAAGCTTTAACCGTTTCCTTTGCCTATAATCAACGTACGGGAAGCAGGAAACGCAGAGATCAAATCAATACTCTCGCATATCGTGGTAATCTTAAAGAAGGATTTGAAATTTTATTACCACAGGAGGATGGTCCTATAAAAGTATATGTCACCGTAACCGATACTTATAATAATGCAGGTATGGCCTCCACATCTATAGTAGTTACAGACAAAGAAGCCAGTACAAAAAAGTATCTCGTCCCTAAAATGGACCTCCCGTTTTATGTGTATCAGGATAACGAGAATCTTCCCTATACACCTTCAGGACATATGGGTAATTATAAGGCGATCGATGTTGATCTCAATCATCAGGAAGAGGTACATTCCGGAAATACGGCGATTAAAATAAGTTATAGTTCAAGAAATGACTGGTACGGCGTAGGTTTTGTTGATCCGGCAAACGATTGGGGAGATATTCTTGGAGGCTATGATATATCAGGAGCAACAACCTTTAGTTTTTGGGCAAAGGCCAATGATCATAATATAAAAGCAACCATAGGTTTTGGATTGATCGATAAGGATAAACCTTTTCCAGATACGGCAAAAAAATCAAAAGAGATTGTGCTCCATACCGAGTGGAAAAAATATACCCTCAAAATAAAAAAAATGGACCTGAGTTGTATTCGATCTGGGTTGGTGATTTTTTCCAGTAGTCATGGATTTCCACAAGATATTTATATTGACGATGTCGTCTTTGAATAGTCCCACAAATAAAAAGGATGCTTACGCGAAATAACAAACACAACATATTAGCAAAAAACACTTAATTATGACTCATTTGTACCAAACACCAAGTTCAATAATCATGGTATTATTCATTATTTGTTTTGGTTTTCTTAATCCTATAGTATCTGCTCAGGAAACAGAAAAAGAAGCGATGGCAAAACTCTCTTTTTTAATGGGAGACTGGAAAGGACAATCCAAAGGTTTTACCGATGGGAAACCAACATCCAGTGTAGAAGCTTACGAAAAAATACAATACTTATTGGATGGTAACATATTAACCCTAGATCTGGATTCTCCAAATCTGCAATTACATACGGTTATTACCTACAGTCTTGAGGAAGGCACCTACTATTATCATCCATTTACGAAGAACCGAGCTGGAAAATATAAAGGTCAGTATACCGATGGGCAGTTTATTGTGTATTTTGATGAAAATCGACGTTTGATTTTTGAAAGAACAGCACAAGGAGCTTTTCATGAATATGGGGAAAAGCGAACTTCTAATGGAAACTGGGAGAAATATTTTGAAGATCTCTTCTACCCTACTTCTTCCAAACGACACTAAAATATTGACGTATTGGATTATGATTGTAAAATATTATTTCACATTACTTTTTAAAACGACATATTATTATTTCAATTATGGATACTAAAATATTTGCGATACTTCTAAGTATCATTGCTCTATATTCCTGTAAAAAAAATACAAACATCATAGGAGATCAAACGATTACCGTATTTGATAAAACACATTTATATTTTGACCTTAGTCTTAAAGCAAATCCAGAAGATTCTATTATCAGAACTGATGCCGGACGTGTATTACTGAAGAAGGTAAAACTCCCTACTTATAACCAACAACCTAAAGCACTTGCGGAGATCACACTTACCTCAAAAGGTGATCCCTGGGATAAATCGGGCTCTTTATTTATCATTCCAAAAAACACCGATATTTCTCTTCTAGATATGGAGAATGGAAGTTTTGATAAAAAGGAGTTAACCCAATCTTATCCAGCAGTTCAGTTATTTTCTAATGATTCGGTATCATATCAGCCCAACATAGAACTCATTAGATTCATGACTCCTTTCGGGGTAGGACACTTTACAAATAATGAACGGGTAAAAGACAGAAAACCCATATATATCCCGAAATGGGAAGAAAAAGCAAGTTGGTCTCAGGACATTACACACCTTCTTCCTTTGATGGAAGGCGAAGTATATATAGGTGTTTACATTGATACCTGGACTAAAGAAGGTTATGAGGTTTCTGTATCCCTCACATTTGAGGAAAGTGCTATCCCTAATCATCACAAACAGGATCTCAAAGTGTTACCTATTATAAACACAGTGAAATATGCAGCAAAACAGCGTTTCTATGATGGTTTTTCTGACAAAGGTCTAATCGCAAATTTTACCACAAAAAACTCCTATAAAAATGCAAAATTGTATTATATAACTACAGGACATGGTGGTCATGCTCAAGGCGATGAATTTGTAAAAAAAGAAAACATCATCTCCTTTGATCAAAATGTCATTAAACAGTTTATACCCTGGCGTGATGACTGCGCTAGCTTTAGACGATTTAACCCGACCTCGGGCACTTGGCGTCGCGACAGAATACTTAGTGATAGCACTATTATTAAAGAAACTATCGCTTCTTCAGACCTTTCTCGTTCTAACTGGTGTCCTGGAAGCATGGTCGTTCCTGAAATTATTGAATTAGGTACACTGGAGGCCGGAATACATAACTTAAAAATAGAAATACCAGAAGCACAGCCCGCTATTGAAAATGAGATTAATTATTGGATGGTTTCGGCTTATCTGGTTTATGAAGTTGAATAACATTTATAAATCTTTAAAACACAAAAAGCTATCCCTTTACTGGATAGCTTTTTGTGTTTTATTTTTCGCGAAAGCGTATTTTTAGTTACTTTAAAAAACCATAGCGCTTTGCATAATCGAGCATTTGTCCTTCAAAACTTGCCGGTTGTTCTATCGTAAATCCTGTGATTTCACCATTTTCCATAACGGGAACAATTTCAGGATTTACAAAACCACTATATGCCGCCGATTTAAACTTACTATTACGTTCCAAAACTTCTGCATGTAGTGTTTGATCAACTTTTACCCCATAATCTTCAACAAGAGCGGTTGCGGCTTCTAAATCGCCTTCTGAAGTAATACGTTGTGTTTCTCTAAGGAGTTCTCCAAAAATAGCTCTGAGTTTCTGATAGTCATTAATGTTATAATAGGTTTTACCATCACGGGTCACTTTTTCAATGACATTATCTGCAGTTCCACGTTCAAAAGACCACGCACTTACCCACTGGCGGTTACGCATATGTGCTTCTTCTACATCATTCCCTAGTTCTAAACGAACGAGTTGTGACATCAATCCATTACGTATGTAATTATTGTAAGCAGCTTTACCAGTAGCTTCCCAATCTTCTACCAGTCCCAGTTCTTGCAACTTAGGATCCATTAAATAATACAAACCAAAAAGATCTGCACGTCCTTCTTCTATAGTTGATTTATAGCTTTTTAAAGTTTCCTTAGGTGTTCCTACACCTTCATTAATCTGACCTGAAGCATGACCAACAACTTCATGTAAAGCGGTATGTAACTTGCTAGCAAGTTGTCCATATTTTTTGGAAAGTGCTACCTCTTCCTCGTCGTGTGCAAACTCTTGCAAACGTCCCGATCCTCCTGAATTATTATAAGCATTAATAATATTACCTAAGGAAACAGACTTACTTCCATGGGTTTGTCGTATCCAGTTGTTATTAGGCAGATTTACACCTATAGGAGTACTTGGGGAAGCATCACCGGCCTCTCCCGCAACGATCACCGTTTTATAAGACACTCCTGTTACTTCTTTCTTTTTATGTTCTGCCATCAATGGAGAATTGTCTTCAAACCACTGCGCATCTTGTGAAAGTACAGCCATCTTCTTAGACATGTCAAAATCTTTGATCTCTACAATAGTTTCATAAGATCCTTTATAGCCTTTAGGGTCGTTATATACTTCTATAAAACCATTGATCCAGTCAATATTTCCTTCGGTCGAAGTAGCCCAGGCAATACAATAGTCGTCCCAGGTATCCAGACTTCCCGTTTTATAATATTCTATGAGTAACCCAAGAGCTTGACCTTGTTTTTCGTTTTCGGCAACACCTTGTGCCTTTTGCAACCAACTAATGATTTCGTCAATAGCAGCTCCATATAATCCGCCACTCTTATAAATTTGCTCTACAAGTTTTCCGTTTTCCTTAACCAGACGCGTATTTAATCCTTTTTCAATAGGCTCCTTCTCATCAACTTTAATGGCATTGTAAAAGGCTTCTACCTCTGCGGTAGTTACATCTGGCCCATAAAAATTAATAGCACTTTCTAAAACGATATCTGCATCCTTTGAAAGGTTTACCTTTTTTGCATCTTTATTGTTAAAAATAACATCAAAAGCTTCCCCTTCCAGCGTTGTCTCTGTATCAGCAAGCAGTTGCTTCAAATAATCAGCAGAAAAATCCGGCTTCATCTTATCAGTACTATAATGATGATGAATCCCATTGGAGAACCAAACGCGCTTTAAATACACTTCAAAGTTTTTCCAATCTGTACTGTTCTTATCACCTTTATAATTTACATACACATGTTCAAGCGCAGCTCTGATAGTAAGATTATGTCTGTAATTCTGTGCCCACATGATATCACGTCCTGCGAGTCCAGCCTGTGTCAGATAATACACAAGCTTTTGCTCTTTGAGTGTCATATCTTCATAACCAGGAATCTGATACCTCAATATTTTAAGGTCTGCAAACTGATCAACTTCATATTCAAAGCTTGAATCTGTTGTTACCTTTTCTTCTTCGGCAGGAGTTGCTTCCGTTGTTTTATGACCTTCTTGTCCACAGCTCATAATAAAGAGCGCAAAAAGAAAGTAATAGATAAATTTTAACTTCATAATAGTGATTTTTAAGAAGGCTAAAAGTAAGAAATAATAGCCTGTTAAAAAATTGTTATATTCGTGAAAACTAACAATCTCAAACATCGATGAAAGCTTTAAAACTGTTAGGTTTCTTAATTTTAATCATAGTTATCGGAGGCGCTATATATTTTGGTGCGAAAGATGGCAAATATGACATACAGGATAGTCGTGTTATCCAAGCTCCAACAGGACTGATATTCAATACGGTTAATGATTATACCACCTGGGAACATTGGGATCCCTGGAAAAAAGAAGATGCTACCATGGTCTTTGAATACCCGGAAAAAACAAGCGGTGTAGGTGGTTCTTATTCCTGGACCGGAGCAGTGGGAGGGTCTATGAAAACCACAGGGCTAGAAAAAAATAAATCCATCGATCAGGATCGTACCCTATACACTCCTGCCGGAGAACGTAATCCTAAAGTATATTGGACTTTTGAGCCTTCAGAAGATGGTGGAACAAAAGTAACCTGGGGGATGCGTGGTGAACACACTTTGATGGATAAAATGTACTATACCTTCAGTGACAATGATTTTGATGCTCAAATGCATGAAATGAATACTAATGGTTTTGATGGTATGGAAATCCTTTTAAAAGAAAAAATGAATACCTATGAAGTGAGTGCACCTAAAATAACAGCATACGGTGGTGGATATTATGTCTACATAACTTCGTCTACAACTCCAGCCAATATGCAACCCACTATGGCACAAAGTTACGGGGCATTAACCGCCTTTTTACAACAAAACCAACTTGCAAAGACCGGAATGCCTTTTACCATATATAATGAATTTGCTTCTAATGGTGGTGTCATTATGTCGAATGCCTTACCTATAAAAAACAAAGTGACTGTTACTGGCGAAACCAATATTTTGTGCGATTATCAGGAACCTACAAAAGCTGTACTTACTATCCTTAAAGGTAATTATACACATTTAGATAAGGCTTGGGAGGCTGCCAGACAATATGTAGTAGATCAGGGATTGACGGAGAGTACACAAAAGCCTTTTGAAATCTATACCAATGATCCTGGTAATTTCCCAAACCCCGCAGACTGGACAACGGAGATATACATTCCAGTTGAGGAATAAAAGGATCAGTATGTTTATATAAAATGGGGAATAGTACTATTTAAAATATCATGGTTCCATTCTATCTCCAAATTAAATTGCCCTAGTATTTTATGAAACAAGTTCTTTTTGTATTTATTGGTGGTGGCGCAGGAAGTATTGCTCGTTTTCTTGTAAGCAAATGGCTCAATACATCGAGCTCGGGTATTGCATGGGGAACGTTTACAGCAAATATCTTAGGCAGTCTGTTTATTGGTTTAATTTTAGGTTGGTCGCTTAAATCCAATCAACTATCTGAGACAAGTACGCTATTACTAGCCACTGGATTTTGTGGTGGATTTACGACCTTTTCGACTTTTGCTTATGAAAATCAAGCCCTTTTAAAATCGGGAGAGTTTCTAAGTTTTGGGGTCTATACTATCTCTAGTATAGTCTTGGGACTTCTTGCCGTATTTTTAGGGTTATGGTTGACAAAGTAAAATAGTTATCTCTATTATTTTCATTTAACCCGAATTATGCAGTAGAACTTCGCAATGAGGACGGAAAGCGCAATAAAAACAAGTATTTTCTTAATTTCAGCATAGCACCGCTATGGTTAAACCCGAATTATGCATTAGAACTTCGTGATGAAGGTTGGATGTGCCATAA
>CAZPTJ010000153.1:0-7983 GCA_964589085.1 uncultured Flavobacteriaceae bacterium
GTTAATGGAACAAGAGGATCCTGATTGCCATAAAACAATAGGGTAGGACTACTCTGAACATTTACTTGTGCCGAAGGGCTATTAGCTACAGCTAGATCAGTTCCTTCAGGAAATGCGGTTTCATCAGTTAATAAACTTAAAGCAATATTGAAATTAGGATCATCTGCATAAAATGGGTCAGAAAAATTTGAAGGCCCTACAATATCGACGACAAATTTCACACGATCTGTAGTGTCATATACGTAGTCGTATATCATACCCAAATGAGCACCAGCACTAGTTCCAATAATACCAATTTCGGGGCGTATATGCAGCGTTTCGCTTTGAGCGACTAATGTATTAATCAACAAATCAATATCCAGATATTGGTTGGGGAAAGCCGGTGTGTTTGTGCTCAAATTTGCCAACACATAATTCATATTGACTATAGCATGATCTGGATGTGCCTGTTGAATATCGGATATGAAATTTGTCATATCTTCTTTATCTCCTCCAACCCAACCACCACCATGCACAAGAAGGATGACTTTTGTAGTTGCTGTTGATCTTCCTTCGGGAAGATAGATATCAAAAACTTGTTGTGAATCTTCACCATAAGATTCTTCCAGAAGAATCAGCGCTTCCAGATTAACTCCTTCATCAGTGGGATCCTGATTTTCAATAGTATCTAGATCATTGGACAGATCAGTGTCATTATCATCAGAACAGGAAGAAAATCCAAGAAATAAACTGCCAAAAAGTAACAAATACCGAAGCGTTTTCATAGCGGTTGATTTATTTAATAACGTAAAATTTGATTATTTATGATGGGTAATCAAAAATTGTGCAAAATTCGTTTTGTCTGAGAATTTTCTATACTTATTTTTGAATACCCCCTAGATAAATAACAAGAAGTTAGGTAAATGGCTGTCTTTATTAAATTATACGAAGAGAATCCAAATCCAAAGCAGATAAAGCAAGTGGTGGATATTTTACGTAATGGCGGACTTATTATTTATCCAAGTGATACAGTGTATGCTTTAGGGTGCGATATTACAAATACAAGAGCCTTAGAGCGTGTGGCGCAAATTAAAGGTGTAAAACTGGCTAAGGCCAATTTTTCTTTTGTCTGTGAAGATTTAAGTAATTTATCGGACTATGTACGGCAAATAGATACTACCACTTTTAAAATATTAAAACGAGCATTACCAGGTCCCTATACGTTTATCCTTCCGGGAAATAATAATCTCCCAACAGTTTTTAAGAAGAAAAAAGAAGTGGGAATTCGAGTACCTGATAATACCATTGCACAAGCTATTGTTCATGAGTTAGGAAACCCGATTGTTTCTACCTCTATTAAAGATGAAGATGAGGTGATAGAATATATGACAGATCCTGAATTGATTTTTGAAAAATGGCAGGATCGTGTGGATGTTATTGTTGATGGTGGTTATGGAGGTAATATTGCTTCAACGGTTATTGATCTTACTGAAGATGAGCCTGTACTTATCCGTGAAGGAAAGGGAAGCCTTGATATATAATAAAAATACTATCCTGCAATAGTTTCCAAAGCATCTACCAGATAATCAATGTCCTTCTTTGTAATATAAATAGCAAAAGAAATTCGCACTGCATTTAAATCAAATGTTGACATCGGTCGTGTATCAATGCCATAGTCTTCCGTAAGTCGTTTCTTGACATCACTTACATCCTTCCCTTTTACTTCAATAACCTGTATGGCGCTTGATAATGTGTCAGGAGCTGGAGATTTTAATACAAATGCAGGATTGTTTTCTACTTTTGATCGAAAATAAGTTTTGAGTGTATAAGATCGTTCCGTTATTTTTTGTTTCCCAATAGCATTGTGAAAATCCACAGCCGCTCCAAGTCCTAGATATTCGGGTAAATTACGAGTATTGTAATTTTCCAAACGGCGTATACTGGTATCATCATAACCATGGGCTACAACAAGAGGTTTTAGGTAATGTTGACTTTCTTGTTTGGCATAAAATACGCATATCCCTTTTGGGGCAAATAACCACTTATGCGCACTTGCTGTATAAAAATCACAACCTAAATCGTGTAAATCAATATCAAACATTCCAGCGCTTTGTGCGCCATCTACGGCAACAAGAATTCCTTTTTTATGTGCCATTTCAGAAATTTCTTTAACAGGTAAAATCATACCATTAGTATTCACAATGTGGCACATGGAAATGATCTTTGTATTAGGTGTAATAGCTTGTTCATAAATTGCGACAACTTCTGCAACACTTTTCGGAGTAATGGGAAGCACAGGTCGAACTAGTTGTACTCCTTTGGATTCTTGCCAGACTTTCCAAGGTATAGTGCCACTAAAATGCTCATGATCAGCTAAAATAACTTCGTCTCCAGCTTGTAAATCAAAACTTCTGGCAATAAGATTCATGCCTTCGGTAGTATTATGAGTTATAGCTATTTCTTCATTAGAAACAGAAAATAAATCAGCGATTTGTTGTCGTACCTTTTCTTTTTCATCACTCCAACCACCCCACATATATCTAGAAGGAAAGCCGTCAAGTGTTGCCCGAAAACCATTAGTCGCCTCTTGAACAGAAATAGGGGAGGGACCTAAAGAAGCATTATTGAAATAGTGTAAACCATCTTCAAATAAAAATTGTTTTTTCAACGCTTCCCAGAAAGCCTCTGTATCATCACTATAGTCTATAGGTGTAGTAGTTGAAGAAGCAGCCTGAATATATGTGGGAATAAGTGTTGCCCCGGCAACACCTACTGTTAATTGTTGTATAAAGGACCTCCGGTTATTCTTTTTCATTACGATAATATATAACAGTCTAGATTTCTAGTTCTTTAAAATATTCTTTTGGATACCATCTTATTTTTTGATTTTCTCCTATGATTCTATATAGGTTTAACTTCTCTTCAATGGCATAATATTTATGGGATTGTGCTAGAGCGTTCGGATATTTTGTCGAGTTGGAACAAACAACAATCTTAGGGAAATCTAATTTGGAAAAGAAACTATATGCATCTTCCTCTTCTTCTTTAGCCAAACGTAACCCATTAATATCGCTATTGATATAAAAGAATTCGTCATTGCGATATTTCTTTTTGTGTGTTATGTGTAATTTAATACCATCAATAATCTTGTATGTTCCTGAACTCCAATTATCCCAAATTCCTCCCATATCCCTATAATGCCAAGTTGAAAAAAAATTGTTTAATTCAATTTTATATATCGTATAAACGTGTCTATACTCTCCCAGAATCTCAAAAGGATAATCGGTTTGTGTTTGCAAATCTTCGTTTATAAAATATTTTTTAAAGTTCATATGTAAATGGATAAGACTAAATTACGTAAATAAGATTTAAAAGAGAAGGGAGATTATAAAAACGAAAAACCTCCCCTGAGGGAGGTTTTATAAAGTGGATTTGGGGTATGTTTTAATGAATTAAAACAAATTCACACTTTAACTTGAATATCTTATTTTCCACCAGCCAAGGCAACTCCAGAAGTGGTGAAATTATTATTTGCGATTGCTAATTCTTCCAGATGAGCTAGATCAGGAACGGCACCAATAAAGTTATTATCAAATACACTAAGACGCTTAAGCGATGTCATAGAAGATAAACCTTCGGGAAGTTGACCTTCAAATTGGTTACTGCTCAATTGTAAGTCTTTCATATTGTCCAATGAAGCAATAGCTTCAGGGATTGTACCGCTTAAGTCATTATTATATAAGCTTAATCTGCGTAATTTCTGTAATTTATCAATGTCCTGTGGTAATTCACCTTCTAATCTATTAAAGAATAAATCGATGTATTCCAATTTAACCAACTGTGTAATCTCAGCGGGTATAGTACCTTCTAAAGCATTAAAAGATAAATTAAGGCTTTTAAGGCCTGTAATGTTTTGTATCGACTGCGGAATATTACCGTTGATTTTATTTTTGTGAAGATTTAAAACCTTAAGATGAACTAGGTCGCCCAAACTTTCTGGTAAGTTTCCTTCCAGATTATTATCAGTAAGAGAGAGGGCAATTATCTTATTGTTTAAAACGGTTACTCCTTTCCAACTATTTACCGGTTGGTTTACATCCCAAGATGAAGTCCATTGAGTACCATTAGTTGAATTATATAAATCTAAAAGGGCTCCTTTTTCTTTAAGAGATACCTGCGCTGTTGCAAGTAATGTACATAAAAAGAATGTCAGTGTTAAAGTAACTTTGTTCATCAGATTTGTGATTTGGGTGGTACTAATATAGATGTAATTTCCAATTCACCGACTAAAACGACTAATTAATCGATTAAATACACATAATTTTAACACTTTTTGAGCAATTGTCGATGAACTGCACAAGCAATATTGAAAAAATTGTGTATTTCATCGATATATCGTTACCAATAGACGTGAAAAAAGCCGCTTTTAAGCGGCTTTTTCTAAAAATTTAATAGTCAGAAGTTTAAGACTAATTGCCTCCTTCCGTTTCCAGGTTTTTCATTTCCTCTTCGATCAGGTTATAAAATTGATCAATTTTAGGTAAGACATAGATTTTTGTCCGTCGATTTGTAGATCTATCATCTGCTGTTTCGTTACTTACTAATGGAACATATTCACTTCGGCCAGCTGCGATGAGTTGTGCTGGATTAGCACCCAACTCTACAAGCTCTCTCACAATAGCAGTCGCACGTTTTGCGCTTAAATCCCAATTATCAAGTAATACACCTTTCTTATAAGGAACATTATCTGTATGACCTTCTACCAATGCTTCAAAATCAGGTTTGCCATTAATTACTGTGGCAACTTTGCCTAGGATTTCTTTTGCTCGTGGCGTTATGTTGTAACTCCCACTTTTAAAGAGTACTTTATCCGATAATGAGATAAAAACAACACCTTTTTCTACATTAATCTCAATGTCTTCATCATCCAGACCCACTTCCTTCTTCAAGCTAGAGACTAGGGCTAATGTTACACTATCCTTCTTATTAAGCGCATCCTGAAGTCTATTGATCTTCAAATCTTTTTCTTTAAGACTCTCCAAAGATTTTTCAAGATTTGTGGCTCCTTGTTTAGTGAGAATGGTTAAATCTTTAGAACTTTGAATAAGGTCAGACTTATCTCTTTTTAACTCCGCATTACTTTCTTCTAGTGATGCAATACGAGATGTGGCACTTGCCTTTTCTTCCAGACAAGAGTTTAATTTTACGGTTGCACTGTTCAATAAATCTTGTGTTTGTTTTTGGCGGGCTTCAAGGGCTGCAAATTCCTTTTTTGAAACGCAGGAGGTCAATAATAAAAGTATTCCTACGCCCGCTATTAAGACTCGTTTCATACGATTTGGATTTTTAAAAATTTGTGAGCTAAAGGTATTAAAAACGAAAATGTTAAAATAGGACTTAACACATTTTTATCGTTTTTCTAATAGGGCTGCATAGCTTTTAATTCCTTTTAAAAAATATGCATAAATAATGCTGGAATACTGCGCATATGATGGTTTTGTTTGTAAAGTTCGTTTTTTTAGACAAGATCGCAAGTGTCTATAAAAGCTAAAATGAGCATTGATAATGGCGAGTGTATGTTTGGGTTTTGCTTCCGACAAAAATTTTAACCCCGCCAATCCATCTAAAAATAAGCGTGCGATAATAATATATGCATATCGACTTTTAGGAGCATTTTTAACCACAGTAATCATTGAGTTTCTGAAATTGTAAAAAGCCTTCCTTGGGTTTGCAGTTTCTAGTGTAGCTCCTCCTAAATGATATACACTACTTTCTCCATTACATATTATACGATATTCTTTATTTTTTATGCGCCAGCAAAGATCTATTTCTTCCTGATGTGCAAAAAAGTGCTCATCAAAACCTCCTACTTCCCAAAATATAGTCGATCTTACAAAAAGACAGGCACCGCTGGCCCATTGTATATCAATCGTATCATTATACTGTCCTTTATCTTCCTCACAATGATTGAAAATACGACCTCTGCAAAATGGATAACCCAAGGAATCCAAAAAACCTCCAGCCGCTCCAGCGTATTCAAAATGCGTAGGTTTTTGTAGATCTTTAATTTTAGGTTGTGCGGCAGCCAGATTTTCATCTAATGCGAAAGCCTTGATTAATGGAGTCATCCAGTTTTCGGTTACCCGAACATCACTATTAAGAAGTATATAAAGATCAGCAATAACCTGTTTAAGGGCATCATTATACCCTTTTGCATAGCCACCGTTTTCAGCATTTTTAATGACAGTTATGGTGTCGGGATAATATGTTTCGCAAAAGCGTACAGAATCATCTGTAGACGCATTATCTGCAACATATATCTTTGCTTCCTTGCTATAGTGTACTACATCTGGTAAGAAACGTTCCAGAAGTGTCTTTCCATTCCAGTTTAATATGACGACTGCGATTTTCAAGGGTGTAAATGTAGGGAATAGTTAAGCGATAATTTGATGTAAAAAGTGAAGTTTATTAAGAGGTTTTATGATAAATTTTAATTTTTTGAATCATTGAAATCACTATTGAAATCTGGTAGTTCTCTTAAAAAGTGATATTTGTTTTGCTTATAATCTAGCGTGCAATAATAATGAGAAAGCCCGTTAGTTACCATCAAGAAGGAGGCTTGAAGTTCCAGATTATACCGTGCGATCTGGTCAAAAACATCTTGCCCTATAGAAATACTGTATGATTTACACTCAATCACTATAAAAATACTACCATCAGAGTTAAAGACTACGATGTCGTATCGTTTTCGTGTATTCTTTAATTTAATTTCTTTTTCAACATTAATGAGTGATGATGGATATCCTTTGGTTTCCATAAGGTATTTCAAGGTATGTTGTCTGACCCATTCTTCAGGATGTAAGCGCACAAACTTTTTGCGAATAGGGTCGAAAATGTATGGTTTGTTTTCGCTACTTTTGAGCCTGAAGTTGTATGATGGAAACGCTAGTTGTTGCACGATTGCAAATTAGTATTTTCTAAAGTTATATCTGGTGCAGGCATCTCAAAATATTATTCAGGATTTAAAAAATGGGATTATCCATCCCATCTATTTTCTTAGTGGCGAAGAAGCTTATTTTATAGATCAAATTACCGACTATATTGAAGATCATTTGTTGGACGAGGCAGAGAAAGGTTTTAATCAGATCATTTTGTACGGTCGTGATGTGTCCATAGATGATATTATAAGCAATGCTAAACGCTACCCTATGATGGCAGAAAGACAAGTAGTCATTGTTAAGGAAGCGCAAGATTTAATTCGTACCATCGATAAATTAAGTGCATATGTAGATAATCCACAACCTACAACAGTACTTGTTTTATGTTATAAATACAAAAAACTTGATAAGCGGAAACCCTTATATAAAGCGTTAAAGGAAAAAGGTGTTTTTTATGAAAGTAAAAAACTCTATGAAAATCAAGTAGCTTCCTGGATTCAACGTACACTTAGTGGAAAGGGATATTCTATTCACCCTAAAGCAGCTCAGATGCTGGTGGAATTTCTTGGTGCTGATTTAGGTAAAATCAACAATGAACTGGAAAAACTACAACTCATTTTATCAAAAGGGAGTTCGATAAGTCCGGAAATCATTGAAGAAAACATAGGGATCAGTAAAGATTATAATAATTTTGAATTACGTAAAGCTGTTGGACAACGAGATGTTGTAAAAGCACAACGTATAGCACAATATTTTATATATAACCCTAAGGATAACCCGCTGGTCGTAACTATTGGAACCTTGTTTGGTTTCTTTTCTCAATTGCTTCAATACCACGGTCTACCTTCCAAAGATAAAAGTACAGTTGCTAAAACTTTACGAATCAATCCATATTTTGTGGATGAGTATGCTACTGCTGCTCGAAATTATCCTATGAAACGGGTAAGTGCTATTATAAGTCTCTTACGTGAAGCCGATATGAAAAGTAAAGGTGTGGCAGCAAGTACATTTGCTACTCCAGATATCTTAAAGGAAGTATTGGTTAGAATTATGGGGTGATTTTTTT
>CAZPTJ010000154.1:0-7979 GCA_964589085.1 uncultured Flavobacteriaceae bacterium
CTAAATAGCAAGGGGTTGTTTTTCTTAAAATGGCTCAAACATCAGTATGTATAGAGGCTTGAGGAAATTGAAGGGTTTTTTGCCGGACACTACTGATAAAAATATTAAAATCCTCTGTATCTGAGATACAGAGGATTTTAGTTCATATAGAAGTTTATGTATTGATATTTGAGCTAACTCTTTTTATAATAATTTAATGATTAACCATAATCGATTATTTATCTTTGCCCTCTTTAAAATTCATGGATAATGTCGTTATCACCGTTACGTGCAGTCTCGCCTATAGATGGGCGTTATGCTTCAAAAACTAATACTTTAATAGATTATTTTTCTGAAGAAGCACTCATTAAATACAGAGTTAAAGTAGAGATTGAATACTTTATCGCATTATGTGAGCTCCCTCTTCCACAACTCTCTTCTATAGATAAGCACAGTTATATTGCACTTCGCGAAATATATTCAGAGTTTACTACAGAAAACGCGCAGGCCGTAAAAGATATCGAAAGAATTACCAATCATGATGTCAAAGCCGTCGAGTATTTTATTAAGGAGCGATTTGATGAATTGGATTTAAGCGACTATAAGGAGTTTATTCATTTCGGATTAACTTCTCAGGATATAAATAATACGGCAATTCCTCTAAGCTTAAAAGATGCTATCCATTATGTTTACGAGCCTCAATTACTTGAAGTTGTAGATCATCTCAAGCAGTTTGTAGATGAATGGGGGCATATCCCATTACTAGCGCGTACTCATGGACAACCTGCCTCTCCTACCCGCCTGGGTAAAGAGATTGATGTTTTTGTCGTACGTATTGAAGAACAGTTAAAATTACTACAGGCGATTCCTAATGCTGCAAAATTTGGTGGAGCTACGGGTAATTTTAACGCCCATAAAATCACGTATCCAGAAATAGATTGGAAAGCATTTGGACATCAGTTTGTACAGAAAGTCCTGAAACTACAACACTCTTTCCCCACTACACAAATAGAGCATTACGATCATATGGCAGCCATATTTGATGGCTTAAAACGTATCAATACAATTCTTATTGATCTAGACCGGGATTTCTGGACCTATATTGCTATGGACTATTTCAAGCAAAAAATCAAAGAAGGAGAAGTAGGTTCATCGGCAATGCCGCATAAAGTGAATCCTATTGATTTTGAAAATAGTGAAGGAAACCTTGGAATTGCTAATGCTATTTTTGAACATCTTTCGGCTAAACTGCCTATTTCTCGATTACAACGTGATCTTACAGATAGTACGGTGCTACGTAATATAGGTGTCCCTATTGGTCATACCTTAATTGGCTTACAGTCCACACTTAAAGGGCTAAATAAGCTATTGATCAATGATGCAAAAATCAAAGAAGATCTGGATAATAATTGGGCCGTAGTGGCAGAAGCTATTCAAACGATTTTAAGACGTGAAGGCTATCCTAATCCATATGAAGCTTTAAAATCTTTGACACGAACCAACGAAAAAATCACGCAAAACTCTCTAGAAGTTTTTATAGATACCCTGGATGTTAGTGAACTTATCAAAGCAGAGCTTAAGGCAATTACGCCTCACAATTACACGGGAATATAAATTTTTAAAACCTAGTTAACAGCGAGTAGTCAGACTACCTAAACTTAAACCTTCTACGTATCAAAGGAATTTCGATACTTAACAGAATAACCAGCGTAAGCATTCCATAGGTAAAATAAGGAGAGATGGGCAAGTCTGGTATTAACGTATTCCATTGCCAGTTTTGAAATTTAGAACTTATTAACGCACTGGCATCAGAAAAAACATTAATATCTGTAGTATTATACATTACATACATCAGTAAAACTGTTATCATCACAGCAATGACTCCCCATACTCCATTAGAAATAAGTGGTTTATACACCACTGCAGTTTGTTGATGGGATTGCAGTACTTTTTTCATGGCCAGTTGTGTAAAATCCACAGATGGTTGTTGCAATCCTGCTTGTTTTATAACCTTTCTAGTTAGTTTGTCCAGCTTTTCTTCATTTGTGCTCATAAATTGTTCGTATTTCCTCAGGCAATTGTCTGATCAATATAGTATATAATTTTTTTCTACTGCGATATAGTTTAACTTTTATATTACTTTGAGAAAGTCCTGTTATCTCTCGTATTTCGTCAACAGATTTTTCTTCAAAATAGTATAGGGTAATCAAAAATGCATCTTCAGCAGCAAGTCGTTCTATACAGTTTTCCAGCTGTGAACGCAGCTCTTTGGCTTCTATAGTAGCAATCACAGAATCTACAGAAGCTTCAGAAATTGTATCATTATATTCATACGCCTGTGTGGTGGGTTGTCTCCGCTTTCGCGAAAGCGTATCCAGGCATTTATTATAAGCAATGCGATACAACCAAGTGCTAAACTTAGATTTGCCTTGAAACGTATTCAATTTTTCAAAAGCTTTGACAAAAACATCTTGTGCTATCTCCTCGGCATCCTGTGTATTTTTAAGCATACGCAGCACTACCGTATATACTAAATCTTTGTAACGATCTACCAATACAGCATATCGCTGCACCTCTCCATCGAGAATAGCACGAATACATTCCTGATCGTTTTGATGTGTCATTGGGTATAAGACTGTTCCTGACGAGTTCTGGTTACAGTTAAATTATAAAACTTTGTTCTAAATTTATTTTTATTTTTTTGTAACCGACGTAAAAGAAACCCCGTCATAGAGACAAACAAAATAATACTCAATATAAAAAACGAACATTATGGGAGGAGAAGTTTTAATCTTTATATGCATATTTCTAGTCATTTTTGGGATTGCGTATCTACATTATTCTACACGTAATAAGGAACGACTGGCCTTAATAGAAAAAGGAATGGATGCAGGAATCTTTAAACAAGATCGGGAAGCAGCTCCGGTTTGGAAAGTCCTAGTTATTAATCTAGCATTGCTGCTTATGGGTATAGGAGCCGGAATTCTGATCGCCTTAATACTAGAACCCGTTTTTAATCATAGTGATGCTATTTATCCAGCAACTATTTTCCTTATGGCAGGTATTGGATTACTTGCAGGTTTTTTTGTAACCAAAAAATTTGTAAAATAAACCCATATACACTTAAAACAAAAAGTGATTATCTATCATAGATAGTCACTTTTTTTATTCATATAATTCAGTAGGAATAAAAGCTAATTTGTTATGCTTCAAATTCGACCCAAAGTGGATAATGATCGGAGATATGCCACGATAAACTATTTTTAGTCATTCCTCGATTTTTTAGAGCAAAAGGTACAAAGTCATAATTTCCTCCTGTCATATAATTAAGAGATAGGTTAGGAACAGCATCACTATCATTAAACCAGGCAATCTGATCATAATATTTGGTTTCATTAAAAATAGAACGAGTGACTGCTTCATTTTGTAAATCCTCTGGCACATATAAGCCTTCAGACAAAAAAGTTTCATTAAGTAAATCACCCCGTTTATCAATATTAAAATCCCCTAATGCAATGAGATTATGATTATAGGCATTGATATCTCCAGCCCAATTGGCAAGCCAGGTAGCAATACCTTTTAGTTCTTTAATACGGTCTGCAGATTTCTTTCCATATTTAATATGTAACGTAACGAGAATGAATGTTTTTCCGTTTGCAGTAAAACTTACGGCATAAGGTGTTCTAACAAATTGTTCTTGTAATGCTTCATCGGACAGGCCATCGGTCCACTCATTAGGGATAACCAACTCACAGGCAAGACCCGACATTTGTACGCGGCGGGTATCAAAAACATAGGCCATACGTTCACTATTTCCTGAAGAACCTTTACAGACATCAGTTAAAACAAAGGACCAATGTCTCCCCAATACCTTTAAAGTGTCACGAAAGGCACGTATATTGGATTTAACTTCCTGAATGGCAATCACATCAAAACGCTTGATGATTTCGGCAATACACAAAATAGAATGCAAATCACGCTTTGGAGAGTCTTTATCTTCAGAATCCCATTTTCGGGTAAGATCACCAAAAGCTCGAATATTCCAACTGGCAATCAATAAATTCTTATCCAGTGACTTTGGTGGAATGCTAGTATCCAAATCTAAAGAAAGTAAGGCTAAATTCTCCTGAACATCTATAGGAGGTCTATCGAAAACTGTTGGCATAATCTATGGTTTAAAAAATAGATGTTAAAGTTATTTCTTAATTTTTTGAAATACAAGGGTATAAACCCTTATTACCAAAGGTTATTTAATCGTAAATATATTTCGGGACTTTTACTTAAAGCAATTCAATAATATCAGATACTGTTGAAAATTCTCTGAACTTAGGATGCTCTATTTCTTCGTAAACCAATTCATGTTCCCAGGTGGTGTGAAATGGGATATGAAATCCCCAGGCGCCTATATCCAAAACTGGGAGAATATCACTCTTTATAGAATTACCAATCATCAAAAATTGCTCTGGAACAATGTCCAGATGATTAACCAGTTTTTGATAATGTTTTGGTTTTTTATCCGGTACAATCTCAATATGATGAAAATAATCAGCAAGACCTGACTTTATTAATTTTCGTTCCTGATCCAATAAATCTCCCTTTGTTGCAACTACAAGTTGGTACTCTTTCGCTTTAAGCTGTTGTAGCGTATCCTCCACCCCATCCAGAACTTCTACCGGTGCTTGTAGCATGTCTTTACCCAAATCAATAAGTTGAAGAATGATGGTATTATTTACATTACCATCACTCAATTTAATGGCTGCCTCTATGAGTGATAAGACAAAAGGTTTAATCCCATAACCATATAAGGGTAGGTTTTGCATTTCAAAATCAAAAAGTTTTTTGTTGCAGGCTGCAGTTTCGACATAAGGGGCGAGTAGCTCACAAAAACGCGCCTCTGCATCTCTGAATAAGGGTTCATTTACCCATAAAGTATCATCTGCATCAAAAGCTATGCTTTGTATATTCATAAAATATATTCTTAAATTCACGCAACCTTATGTTGTTAAAATCGATCTATAAAGTAAATATCTAATATTTATTTCAATACTTTGTACTGTTTGAATAATATAATTACCCTATGAAAACATCATCACATAATCGTCCTTTAGTCTATGGCTTGATTTTTATCTCTTTCCTCGGTTTATTCTCTTGTGTAAATTCGTCTAAAAAGTCTGATATAAAGTCGCAATTGTTTAAGGAATATCCCGCAGAATGGATGTATAATCAGCGCGCATATCCTGATAATATTATCAATAGAAATGCTGTGCAACAGGCCCGTATACAATCACAGACTATTCTATCAAACCGAACGGCAATCGATGAAGATTGGACACTTAGAGGACCATTTAATATAAGAGGGCGTATTACGGATCTTGCTATTTCACCTGAAAATGATGATCATTTATATATTACAACTGCTGTAGGTGGTGTATTCAGAACTCTGGATAGAGGTGTAAATTGGTCTCCCATATTTGATGATATAGGGGTTCCTTCTATAGGTAATATTTCTATTGCTCCATCCAACCCGCAGCGTATTTATGTGGGAACGGGAGAGGCGAATGGCAGTGCGACTTCGGGAGCTTTTTTTGGCGATGGGATGTATCGATCTGATAATGGAGGAGATTCCTGGGATAATATTGGATTACCCAATAGCAATCATATAGGACGCATTGTTGTTGATCCAGAAGATCCTGATCGGGTTTTTGCGGCGGCAACGGGTATTTTGTATGGACATAATGAAGAACGCGGTATTTTCCGAACGCTTAATGGTGGTGGAGACTGGGAACGTGTTCTATTTGTCACCGATTCTACAGCGGCTATTGACCTTGTCATGAACCCTGTACATACAGATACGCTATACGCTGCGATGTGGGAACGTACACGTAAGCCTTATCAACGAGATTATGGTGGCATAACCTCAGCCGTACATCGATCGTATGATGGAGGCGATACCTGGGAAGTATTAAGTAATGGTCTTCCTGTACCCAACGCACAAACTGGACGTATCGGTCTTGCGATATCCGCTTCTGAACCCAATACTATTTATGCTAGGTATACGACTAATGAGATTACCAATGTCTTTAATGGTGTCTATAAATCAATCAATAATGGAGATTCCTGGGCCCTAATTTCCGATAGTACGTTGGATAATGTAGATTCTTCCTTTGGCTGGTATTTTGGCAATATACGGGTAAACCCTAGTGATACTGATGATGTTTTTCTTTTAGGACAAAGCCTATTCAGAACGCAAAACAGTGGTGCAAACTGGGATTTCGTCGGAGGAATGCACGTCGATCATCATGCGATGGAGTTTTCTACTTCTGACCCCAATTTTATTTTTGCAGGTAATGATGGGGGTGCCTATATCTCAGAAGATGCCGGAAATACCTGGCAACCGTTTCTTAATTTACCGATCACTCAATTCTATAATATAGAAGTTGATTTTCTAGATCCTATTAATCTTTATGGGGGTACACAGGATAATAATACCATTCGCACCTCAGCAGGGACAGGCGATACCTGGTTTTCTGTATGGGGTGGTGATGGTTTTCATGTCAATGTAGATCCTACAGATAATAATTTTGTGTATGCAGAATCACAGTTCGGGAACCTAGCTCGTTCTACCGATGGTGGATTTTCCTTTAGCTCGGCACTTAATGGGATTGATCCTTCTGATCGTAATAACTGGAATACGCCAGTCATCCTTTCTCCTTTTAACCCTGAAATTGTGTATTATGGTAGCAATCGTTTATATCGCTCTGTCAATAGAGCGGTATCCTGGACAGCCATAAGTCCAGACCTTACCGATGGGCAACATCCTAGTGGTTCTTTAAGTTTTGGGACATTGACGGCAATAGGCGCTTCTTATCTCAATGAAAATACTATATATACGGGAAGTGATGACGGAAATGTTCAGGTTACCTTCGATGGAGGAGCTTCCTGGACAAACATAACTAATGGTTTACCGGATCGCTATATTACGTCTATTGCAGTATCACCTACTGATGATTTAACCGTTTATGTAACCCTTTCGGGTTTTAGTAATCTTGATTACACACCTCATGTGTTTAAAACCGAAGATGGAGGAACGAATTGGATTGATATTTCGTCCAATTTACCCAGCATTCCCGCCAACGATATCATTCTGAGTCCTGATGAGAATATCTTGTTGCTCGCTACAGATAATGCCGTATGGCATTCTGAAAATGATGGTGCAAACTGGACCATATTAGGAAATGATTTACCCACTACGATTATTAGAGATTTAAAATATCACGAACCCACAACAACGCTGTATGCGGGTACTTTTGGTCGATCGATTTATAGTATAGATCTCTCCGATTTAGTTCTAGCTACGGAAGATTTTAATACGATTACTACAACTTTTGAAGTGTATCCCAATCCGGCAATAAATCAAATTACACTAAATCAGAATTTTATAGGAAATGGTTCCATTATACTTTACGATCGTTTAGGGCGAGAAGTAAAACAGTTGTATCAGGGAAACCTGAGCGAAGTAGCTCAATTTCAATTTAACCGAGATGATTTGACTTCAGGTTTATATTTTATTCAGGTAACTGCTGCTGGACAAACATTTACTGAAAAGCTATTGATTCAATAAAATTCTATTGGATTCGCTTCCAAAATTCTTTAGTTTTTGGATCAAAATCGAATTTATCAATTCTTATTTTTGGGTTTTTTAGTTTTTTTATCAATTGTTTCAAATCGTAATTTAGATGACTATAAGGTCTTTCAAAACGATGAGGAGTTCCAATTGTAATAGGTGTTTCTTCTACCTCTAATGATATTATAGAGGATTTAAAAATCCAGATTGTTGATATTCTTGGTTTATCCCATTCTCCTATTAAATTTTCTTGATGCCCCTTAATTTTAGCAAGCGCTCTAAAATCTCTTTTTTCTGAAAAAATGTAAATCCAATCTGTTAAACCCGAATTATGCAATAGAACTTCGCAATGAGGACTGAAAGCGCAATAAAAACA
>CAZPTJ010000155.1:0-7877 GCA_964589085.1 uncultured Flavobacteriaceae bacterium
ATCACATATTAAAAACCCAGCTGGCAGGATTTAAAGGGGTATCATTTTTACGGACAGAAAACTTCAAAATTGTTCGTCCACTAAATCCATTTTTTGCTATTGTTCCTAGCACTTGCTTTGTAGCAACTTTATCTCCGGTTTTTACATTTAGGGTTTTCAAATTTTGATAAACCGTAATATAATTTCCGTGTCTGATCATAACGACTTTATTTGCTCCAGGAATGGTAATTATAGAAAAAACCTCTCCTTTAAAGGCTGCTCGCGCCTGAGCATCGGTATTGGTTTCAATTTCTACACCACTATTTTTTACTGTAATATTAGGTAATGTAGGGTGTCGAGATACCCCAAAACGTTTGGTTACACGACCCCGTTCGACCGGCCAAATAAGGCGCCCTTTATTAGATTCAAAATCTGCTGCCAGAATCGTTTCCTCTGGGGTTAATGCAAAAGTCCGAGCACTTCCTTTAGTAGTCTTAGTTCCGTTCTTTTTATTATTAGCAGCAATTGCCTCTCGGATCAATCGATCTATTTCCTTATCAATACGATCTGCTTCTTTTTGTTTTTTGCGAATCTGAGCTGCATAAGTCCCTTCCTTTTTCCGAATGGTAGCAATCAAGGCATCCTGAGTTACACGTTCTTTATCCAGTTCGATTTTTGCTTTTTTATTTTCGGCAATAAGGTTTTCTTTATCTTTTTTCTGATCGAGTAATTTTTTATTCAATTCCTGAAGTAAAAGTGTACGTTCTTTCAACTGTTCGCCTTGCTTTTTCCTATAATTAGCATATTGCTTCATGTATTGTACCCGTTTATAAGCTTGCCGGAAACTCTCACTGGACAATAAAAACATTACTTTGTTTTGACCATCTTTGTTTTTATACGATTTCCTGATCATCGCAGCATAGTCTTCTTTAAGAATGGCTAATTCCTCACGTAAATCCTGAATTTTATTTAGATTATCTTCAATCTCTCTGGTTAATAAATTGGTCTGGCGATTAGTAATGGCAATAAACTCGGAGCGTAACCGTATTTGTGCGTCCAAATCTTCCACTTCGCTGAGAATGGATTGTTCTTCCTTTTTATTGTTTTCGCGTAAGCGCAAAAGCTGTTGGATTTCTGCACGTATTTTTGTGCGTTCCTCTTCCAGCACTTCTTGGGCGTCTTCCTGTGCAATACAAGGGTTGATCGTAAAAAGTGCACAGAAAAAAATACAATATGTACAGATTAATCTATGTGTCACTAGAACTCGATCTCTTTATAACCGTTAGGAATTTTAAATGGAAATCTGATGGATGAATTAACATCTATGGTTCTAAAATCTATTTCGATAGTAGTTAGTTCTTCATTATCATTTACTTCAATAAAGAGATTTTGAGGAAAGTTCATCCCTGCGATATTCTGATACGCCAGATAATCAACATTTAAAAAAAGACTATCCTTGGGTTGACTTACCTGCTGTTTTTTTAAATGAAAGTTCGTAGGTTCAATGAAAAAGAACAAATTGAGAATATCTGATTGTCTCTTAGGAGTTACCTGATATAAATTATCTACTTGAGCAAGGATGTAGTTTCCATCTCTTAAATCATATACTGTTTCCCCAAGAAGGAGTCGTTGTAATTGTTCAAAATCCATATCAACACCAAAATAGGTACTTAATAAAGAAAAGTCTCCATCAAAAAAGGTCCCATTTATCTTCTCATAATAAGATACTCGATCTGGAGTAACCAATGCTTTAGCAAGTGAAATACCCAATATAGATGCACTCATCCAAATGGTCTTATCTTTTTCCATCCGTAAGCTCACGGTAACAGACTGACTATTCTTACGGTCTTTGTATTTTATTCTAAGTTTTGCTGCCAGTGTATTAAATGTAGGAGTGTTCTCGTAATATTCTTTTACAAGTTTTGACGTAGCAATCGCCGAAACATCTGTCTCTCCCACCACTGTTTTTGTGCTACGACAACTTGCAAATAATACAACAATACATAATATCCAACTTAATCTTTGCATTAACCTTGTGGTTTAATTGCTCTTGCGCGTTCTATATATTTTGAATGGTTACTTAAATCTCCTTTCCCCTTATAAGCATTACCCAATGCTTCATAAAAACGAGCCTCTAATGTGTCATCATCAATAATATAATCAAGCCCTAGTTCCAAACTCTCAATAGCTTCATCATAATTGGTCAAACCCGAAAGCGCCAACCCATTATCCAAATATAGTTGTGGTTGTGAAGGAAATAATTCCAAGGCTTCTGAACTAATCCTTAAGGCTTTATCATACTGCTTATTGTCCAATTGAGCCTTCGTCACTTTTTTAATCAGATCGAGGTTTTCTTTATCTGCATCCAATGCTTTTTCCAGATAAGCAAGTCCTTCGCCATCTTGACTGGCAGTACTATAGTACTCTGAAATCAATCGATATAATGATGCTTCAGCTCCGCTTTTCTGTATTGAAGCAACGCTATTTTCAAAAGTGTTTTTATAGGAGTCATCTTCTTTTATCAGATTAATAAAATCTTCTATAATCACTTTTTTAGCCGCAACTGGCAATTCATTTTGTAGTCCTATCTGCATTTTTGTTACTGCCTTGCGATATTCTTTTTTAGCGAAATCATCTTTATAACTTCCTATTTGTACGGCAATATGTGCAGGTTCAACCTTCTCCAATAGTGTTGCATTTGTACGTGCTTTATTTGCTTTATTTAAACCTACATAAGCATAAATCAATGTTGCAAAATCTGAAGGTCTCGCCATACCTAAATTTACTTTCTTTTCTAATCGATTTATCTTAAGGTCATCATTGCCAGACAACCTGTATGCTCGCTCCCTAAGTGCATTACGGCTGATATCTACGCCTTTTTCTAAATCTAACTCATCCAGAAGATCTAAGGCAGTGTTAAAGGATCTTTTAGCAATGTAAAGGCTCGCTAGGTTTTCTTTATATTGAGAATCTAATTGCACTAATTTTTGACCAACAGTTATGGCCTTGTCATACTCACGTGCAAATCCATAGGTGCGAAATAGTGCATCCAAAACGTCGGGTTGATCTTGTTTTAATTCTAAAGACTTGTTGAAACTATCTGCTGCATTATCATACTGTTTTAAAGCAGTTTCATTTTTTCCTTTTTCAAAATACAGTATAGGCCGTTTCGGTTCCATTTTAATACAAGCATCCAGTGCCACTATAGCCCGTTCGTGATTTTCAATCCCTTTTTGTTTTAGGGCTTCAAAAAACAATTCAGAAAAAGCATCAGACACATCTTCCAGATCATCTACATTTTGATCAGCAAATGGAGTCTCATCCTGAGCATAAACCTGCTTTAGCCAAAGCATATTCAAGGCTACAAAGAGAAATAAAATGTAATTGTGTCTTTTCATTTATTATTCTATAACGGTATAATCTCCTATACTTATTTTAGTAAACTTACCGTCGTATTTTACAAAATTTCCAATCATTGCCTCATCCAGCTGTGCATTTTTTATTTCACTTTCATTCTGAATCAAACTATTGGAGATTGTACTATTCTCAATCTTCGTGCCAGCTCCTACGGACACATAAGGCCCTAAAGTCACATTGCTTAGTACAACATTATCTCCAATAAAACAGGGAGGGATAATACTCGCATTTTCCAATGTTGCTGAAGCGGCTACCAATTGTTCTTCTCCATCATTATGAAGAAATTGCAACATCTTGCCATTAGTCTCCACTGTCACCGCTTTATTTCCGCAATCCATCCACTCATCTACAGTTCCTGTTTTGAATACGCGCCCTTCTGCCATCATCTTTTTAATACCATCATTGATCTGATATTCTCCTCCGTGCGTTATCTTTTCTTCTAAAACCTCTTGAAGTTTCTCTTTAAGAACGCTTACATCCTTAAAATAATATATTCCTATGACAGCTTGATCTGAAACAAAGGATTCCGGCTTTTCCACCAATTCTACAATTTCTTCTTTTTCGTTAAGCTTTACAACACCATAAGCTTCAGGATTCGGCACTTTTTTTGTCCAAATAACACTATCTGCCTGCGGGTCCAAATCAAATTGTGCCCGAATAAGCGTATCTGCATAGGCTATAACTGCTGGTCCGGATAACGAATCTTTTGCGCACATTATAGCATGTCCGGTTCCCAATGGTTGATCCTGTCTATAGATACTCGCTTTAGCTCCAAGTCCTTCTGCAAGAGCAATCAAGCTAGTTTCTACTTTGATATCAAACCAGGCTGGATCTCCAATAACAAAAGCGACTTCTTCTATGGGTTGTTTCAGTACTCGGGCAATGTCTTTAACCAATCTATGGACAATAGGTTGTCCTGCAACTGGAATTAATGGTTTGGGTACGGTTAAGCTATGTGGTCGTAATCTACTACCACGACCTGCCATGGGGACAATAATTTTCATACTTAATTTTAGTTCTGTCAAAATTAAGTATAAAAAGAGGCTTATACGAATTAATCTTTTGCCAAAACTATCTCTACTTTACTCCAGTACTTCCAAAACCACCTTTTCCTCGTACTGTATCCGAAAGTTCATCTACTTCAATCCATTCTGCACGTTCATGTCTTGCTATGACCAATTGTGCAATGCGTTCCCCATTTTCAATTTGAAAAGGGTCATTAGAAAGATTAACAAGGATTACGCCTACTTCTCCTCTATAATCTGCATCAATAGTTCCAGGAGCATTAAGTACCGTAACGCCCTTTTTGGCAGCCAGACCACTTCGTGGTCGTACTTGTGCTTCTATGCCTATAGGTAATTCGAGATATATCCCAGTTGGGATTATAGCGCGTTCCATAGGATTTAGAAGTACACTTTCTTTGATATTGGCACGAATATCCATACCTGCACTGGCAATGGTTTCGTAATGGGGTAATGAATGGGCACTTTTGTTAATGACTTTAATTTCCATATATAAATTCATTTTCGCTTCAGCGAAATTTATGTATTATTTTAAACTGATTAATTACTTTCTAATTCTCGATCATTAAGACCTTGTATCTGTCTGGCATTTGCTCCTTCTATCGCCAAAATCGTTTTTATTTGTTCTGGAGATCCTTCAAAAATATGTTTAGACACATACCATCTTACACTTTCAGTATAAGGTGGAGTCGTTAGAGAGCCCATATAATGATAATAACTATCCAATACATCTTCTGGTTTTTCTGAGATGAGATCGGCTACTTTGACCACACCTGTCACAACTTCGTTTTTCGTGTGTGCTTCTTTGGGAATGGCGCCTATGAATTCATCAATAAAGGCACTCTGTTCTCCCATTTTAAATAGTACTCCAATAACTAAATATTCTGTTTCCTCTCCTTCTTTCTGTCCTTGTAATGTATGTACCATATGCATTTCCATGGGATAAGTAACACCGTCTATAAGGTGCTCTGAAGGTGTGTGGAAATGCATTTGTTTAAAATCAAAGGTTTCCCCATCTATGGTTACAGTACTGCCTTGAGAAACATCTAATTGTACTGTATGCCCTAGATTTTCTACCGCTTCAATTTTATCATTAAAATGAAAAGTGATATTGTGCATACCTCTTGCATTATCGGTAAAGGATAAAATATTTATCGGTGACTGTGCTTTACATATCGATCCATCTTCATGGATAAACTCTTTTTGTTCAACAAAACCCGTTGCGACAGTTTCTTCACTATGCGGTTCTTCTGTAGATCGATGCTCTTTTTGCTGTCCTTCTTCAGACTTGTGTTCAGTTTCAGCACACGCCAACAGCATTATCGCCGAAAATAAAACCGTTGTGAATTTCATCATTTCCTTATCAGTTTTAAAAGTTCCTTTTTTTCCAGTAGGACTATGATTGAAAGAAATAGGATCAACAAGATAATGCTTATCCCATAATCCTTCTGAAAAAATATAAAGGATATCGCCGCTAGCGTCGTACTAAGTAACAAATAACTCAATATTCGAGGTATATTATAGGGTATAGGATATTCTTTACGTCCAAAACTAAAGGATATGATCATCATAAACCCATAAGCAAGAAGTGTTGCCCATGCTGCAGCAATATACCCAATTAACGGGATCATGATAAGATTAAAAACGATGGTAATACCCGCTCCCATTAATGAAAAATACATGCCATAACGCGTTTTGTCTGTCAACTTATACCATATGGAAAGATTGTGATAAATACCCAGGCATAAATTTGCCAATAGCACTATAGGTACTATGTCCAAAGCTTGATGATAATCAATATTTTTAATCAAAATATCTTTAAGGATATCGATAAAGCAGGTGATCAACAATAGTCCGAAACTTCCGACAATTACAAAATATTTAAGGATAGTGGCATAGGTTTGAGGTGCATTTTTTTCTTTAGCCTGATTAAAGAAAAAAGGTTCTGCTCCCAACCGAAAAGCTTGTATAAAAATTGTCATAAAAACAGCAAGCTTATAACATCCGGCATATGCACCTCCCATATCTTTGCCTTCAAAATTATTGATCAATAATTTATCGAGTTGTTCATTAATTACAAAAGCGAGTCCGGCCACCATTATAGGCCATCCGTAGTTCCATAATTCTTTAAATATGGTTTTATCAAAAGTCCATCGTATTCTGAAAAATTCAGGAAGGATCAATAAGAGCGTTATAAAACTCGCTAGAAGATTAGCTATAAAAATATACTGCCGGAGATCTGTTTGGTCATACCAGTCAAAATACCATCCAAATTTAGGTATCGCCCATAGGAAGAAAAAATTCAGGCTTACATAGACAAAAAGATTAGCCATTTTAAAACCTGTGAATCGTAACGCTTTCCCTTTTACTCTCAAATAGGCAAAAGGAGCTACAACAAGTGTATCTAACAATACAACCCCTGCAAGATACCAGAAGTATGATTCAGGTAGTTCTAACCCTCTTAAAATGGGATCCTGAAAAAGATATAGAAGTCCTCCAAAAAGAAAAGTGGTTACTGTAAGTGCAATAAGTACGGTACTGTAAACACGATCTTTATTTTCCTGTTTCGAAAAAAATCTAAAAAATGCTGTCTCCATTCCATAGGTTAGCAATACATTTAGAAAGGCAGCACCTACATAAAAAGCAGTAACATCGGCATATCCTGATGTAGGTAAGGCGTCCGTATGAATCCGCACTAGAATGACACCCATAATTCTGGGTAATACCGTCGCTAGACCATAAATAACAGTATCCTGAAAGAAACGCTTAAGTGTGCTCAAGCTTGTTTTTATCTTTTATCTGGAATAAGCCTCTAAATTACCTAAAATTCGATCAGTGTTGCGCTATTTTGAAACAAAAAATAGCTTAGTGATCATCAAATGTAGATGGAGGTGCACTAGGTAGTGCTATATGTCCTTTATTTTCCACACGGCTGATCTTTGCATAACGAAGCACTCCCTTGTCTTTGTAGCTTATTCCCGCTTCTTCCGAACTCAATTCGAAGGGAAATACAGCTTTAGGTGTTGGTGGCGTGTTTACCGCCTCTTCCAACGGATCACTATGCATAATCACATCAGGTTGACTGTTTTGATCTGTTAAAAAGCTTGCGGAATAAACACCATTATGTACAATAATAGCCTCTTTTTTATCTTTAAAATAAATATCGATTAAGGTAATTGCTTCAGGGATATCCTGAATATCCAAATAGAAGTTTAGCCCTGAACCTCCGCCTTGAACACCTGCTACCCAGGTTTGATAATAAGACCCTTCTCCTATAAAATCTGGGTCGCTTAAGCCTTTTACAGCGCTACATTGTGACATCGTTAAAAATAATAAACATCCTATACTGAATAAAACTGATCTGATCATTGTTATCTTTTTGTACTACTATTCCAAAAGTCCTGCCAAAGGTATGGTTTGTAATTTGTTTCCCATTAAAAAAGTAAACCCCAAGCTAAA
>CAZPTJ010000156.1:0-7839 GCA_964589085.1 uncultured Flavobacteriaceae bacterium
AGGATTTTTCTTTTTGATCGTAGGAGTAGTCCTATATTTTAAGATAATATTGATCAAAAAGAAAAGGTCTTTGATTTAAATCAAAGACCTTGAATTCTTATAGTGTACTATGGTATTACATCATACCAGGCATTCCACCACCGCCCATTGGAGGCATTGCAGGAGGAGTGTCTTCCTTAATATCCGTCAAGGAGCATTCTGTAGTTAAAATCATACCAGCTACAGAAGCTGCGTTCTCAAGAGCAACTCGCGTTACTTTTGTAGGATCTATAATACCCGCTTTTAACATATTAGTATATTCTCCGTTTTTGGCATTGAAACCAAAGTCTTTTTTACCCTCAATCACTTTTGCAATTACAACAGAGCCTTCGCCACCTGCATTAGAAACAATGGTACGTAAAGGAGCTTCTATGGCGCGGGTTACGATTTGTATACCTGTAGCTTCGTCATCATTTTCGGATTTTAATTTGTCCAAAGATGTTTTGGCTCTAACTAAAGCAACACCACCTCCTGCAACAATACCTTCTTCTACCGCTGCACGGGTTGCATGAAGTGCATCATCCACACGATCTTTCTTTTCTTTCATTTCAACTTCAGAAGCTGCACCTACATAAAGTACGGCAACACCACCAGCAAGTTTTGCCAAGCGTTCCTGTAGTTTTTCACGATCGTAATCACTGGTCGTAGTTTCTATTTGAGATTTGATTTGACCCACTCGTGCAGTAATCATATCTTTTGCTCCAGCACCATTTACCACAGTTGTGTTGTCCTTGTCTATAGTTACGGTCTCTGCAGTACCTAACATATCTATAGTTGCATTTTCTAAAGTAAATCCTCGTTCTTCAGAAATAACAGTTCCTCCTGTTAAGATAGCAATATCTTCTAGCATTGCCTTACGACGATCCCCGAATCCAGGAGCTTTAACTGCAGCGATTTTAAGTGCGCCACGTAGTTTGTTTACTACTAAAGTGGCTAATGCTTCTCCATCTACATCCTCAGCAATGATCAAAAGTGGTTTTCCCGTTTGTGCCACAGGTTCTAATACAGGAAGTAAATCCTTCATAGAAGATATTTTCTTATCAAATAACAAAATATATGGACTTTCTAATTCAGTCTGCATTTTGTCACTATTGGTAACAAAATAAGGAGAAAGATATCCACGATCAAACTGCATTCCTTCTACAACATCAACATAAGTTTCTGTTCCTTTTGCTTCTTCTACAGTAATGACTCCTTCTTTGCCTACTTTTCCAAAGGCCTCAGCAATCAATTCTCCGATTACTTCATCGTTATTTGCAGAAATAGATGCAACTTGTTTGATTTTTTCACTTGAACTACCTACTTCTTTTGATTGTTTTTGAAGGTCCTCAGTAATAGCATTAACTGCTTTGTCAATCCCTCTTTTAAGATCCATTGGGTTAGCGCCAGCAGCAACATTTTTAAGGCCTTCTTTTACAATAGCTTGCGCGAGAACAGTAGCCGTAGTTGTTCCATCACCAGCGAGATCATTTGTTTTTGAAGCGACCTCCTTAACCATCTGAGCTCCCATATTTTCAAGAGCATCTTCTAATTCTATTTCTTTTGCTACAGTAACACCATCTTTAGTTACCTGAGGAGCACCAAAGGATTTACTGATGATTACATTACGACCCTTAGGACCTAGTGTTACTTTTACTGCGTTTGCCAGTGCATCTACTCCACGTTTAATTCCGTCACGTGCTTCGATGTCAAATTTTATATCTTTTGCCATGATAATCTTTTGATTGTCATTCCCTATTATGGGAGTTTTAGTTTAACTTGTTTTTATAGTATTCTTCTATACGCTTTCGCGAAAGCGTAATTATATATTATACAATTGCAAGAATATCTTCTTCTCGCATAATCATATAATCAGCGCCATCTAGTTTAAGTTCATTGCCAGCGTACTTCCCATAAAGTACGGTATCGCCAACTTTAACTGTCATATCGTGATCTTTTTTACCAGCTCCTACAGCGACAACCTTTCCTTTTTGTTGTTTTTCTTGGGCAGAATCCGGAATATAAAGTCCAGAAGCTGTTTGCGTTTCGGCAGGAAGAGGTTCGATTACTACGCGATCTGCAAGTGGTTTGATGTTTAAAGCCATTTTTTGATTCGTATTTTTTAGGTTAATTAAAATAAATTTTATGTAATGCCTTTAGGCAGAAAGTATGCCAGTGATTATAGGCTGCCAAATTTGCAGTTTGCCTTATAAGTTCAAAATAAAAATGCCGACAATAATTGCCGGCATTTTTTATATAATAAGTGATCTTTTATTACTGTTCTCCAGTATTATTTTCAGATGAAGTTTCATTGCCTCCTGTTTGAGGTAGTTCCGTCTGAACAGGCGCAGCGGCATCATTTTCTACTCTTGATCTGTTTGTTCCAGAATTACCAAAAATCGGAATATTTATTAATAGGATAAGTACAATCAAGAGAGTTGCTAATCCCCAGGTTCCTTTATCTAAGAAATCATTTGTTTTTTGAACGCCTCCTAATTGCTGACTGCCTCCTCCTCCAAAAGAAGAAGAAAGTCCTCCTCCTTTAGGATTTTGAACCATAATTATGACAACAAGCAAAAATGCTACGATAATAATTAAGGCTAGGAATATATAAAATGTGGTACTCATAATGCTGAATTTTCTTCTAATCGAACTACTGCTCGAATTTGGTCTGCAAAGAAACTACTTTTTTCCGGATATTTCAAACTTAAAATCCGATAGGCTTGCTTTGCTTTTTTGTAATTTTTTTGCTCAATATATACACGTGCTAAAGTCTCTGTCATAAGCACTTCAGAAGGAATTAAGCGTTCCTTTGCAAGATTCTTCTTTGCAGTAGTAGCAGGGGTTGTGATTTCTATTTTGGGATTACTTTGTATAAAGGAATCGATGATTCTCTGTTTTCTTTTTCTGGAATCTGTTCTTGTCGACAAAGTTGTTTTGATATGTTCTTCGATGATCCTCGTATGCCCAGAGGTATCCTGATGTTTTTCTATTACCGTAGAAATTTGCCTATCAATGGGTTTGAAATGAGAAAGTTTTAGCCATTCGTTAAAGGAATGAGTTTCGTCTTTGTCAAAAGATAGTGGTTTGCCAATTTCTAATTGTTCTTCCGAAGTTGTTCTGGGAACAAAAAAATCTGGGTCTAGTATTTTTTCAGCTTTCTGCAGCTCTTCTGTTTCAACTTGTATAGAAACATCCTGGAGTTCATTAATAATAAGATTTCTTAAATGGGTGTCCTGCTGCTTAATTTGGCTGCTGATCTCATTTTGACTGAATAGAGGAGACGTGATATAATCAAAAAGAACAGATCGATCTGTTGTATGAGCTGCAGTAACTTTTAAAGCTTTATTATAGGAGAAACTTTCTTGATTTTTTAAAGCTTTAAGATATAGGGCGTGAGCACTTTGGAAAAAAGGGAATTGATCTATAATTGATCGAAGATCTGATACTTGCGTAGTCGCAATGGTTTCAGGGTGTTCTAGCAAATATGTAAAGGTTTTACTATTCATTACCAGTTTGCCAAAGATTCATTGATGATGTCTTGAGTGATGCGTTCAAAAATTTCTTCTATAGCAGTGCTTAATGTACTTCCCGTGGGAAGTGCTGTTCCCGGAGTGTCCGAAAAAAATGAAAAACGACGTTCAAAATCTTCCTCTCCATCCGGTTTTAGATTGTTGATATATCGAACATTTACAGTAATAGTAATTCTATTTTGAACTGCTTGATTTGCCGATGTTGATGCTTGTGGTGCTATAAAATATTCAACAATTTCGCCCTCATAAATAAGTTCAGCATTACTGTTTGTTAGAGATAAGTTGCTTTGGTCTTGTATGCGGTCTTGTAAGGCAAACGTAAACGTACGATCCAACCCTGGTTCGACAATAGCAGCTTCATTACGAAAAGAATTTACCTGAAAAGTTTTGGCAGGTGTTGAGATACCGCTAAGAGAATAAATACCGCAGCTTTGGGAGCTGAAAAGTATAAGACTTAAAAATAGTATTTTAATGTATTTCATAATGGGATAACGGGAAGGTCACGTTAAAAATTGGTTAAGTAAGATACACTTTTTTAAAGATCATACTGCTTTATTTTACGATATAGGGTGCGTTCACTAATTCCGAGTTCTTCTGCTGCCGCTTTGCGTTTGCCTCTATGACGTTCTAAAGATTTTTTAATGAGTTCCAATTCTTTTCCTTGTAGAGAAAGTGTTTCTTCTTCCTGAATTTCTTCAGCAAAATGATAACGATCTTCTACAGGTTCAGAGGGAAGTGTTTCAGGCGTGACTTGTTCTGGGATGTGGAGTACTTCCAGAGCTTCTTTGGCCTCCTCGGGAATATCATCTTCTGCATAAATTTTGTTAATTAATGATTCATTTTCGGCCTGGACATCGGCAGTATTGCCGCTTTTCATTAATTCTAACGTAAGTTTTTTGAGATCATTTAAATCACTTTTCATATCAAAAAGGACTTTGTACAAAATCTCACGTTCTGTAGAAAAATCGCTTTGTTCCTTATTTTCTACTACAGCAGGTAATTGATTTCCAGTATTGGGTAAATAATTACGTAGCGTCTGGGAGCTAACCATTCTGTCTTGTTCAAGAACAGAAACCTGTTCTGCAACATTACGTAATTGCCTGATATTTCCAGCCCATCTATAATTTAAGAGTTGTTGAATCGCAATCTCATCTAGTCGGATGGCCGGCATTTTATATTTGAGTGCAAAATCTGAAGCAAATTTTCTAAACAATAAATGAATATCACCTTGTCGTTCGCGTAAAGGAGGAAGATTGATTTCTACAGTGCTTAAACGATAATATAGATCTTCTCTGAATTTCCCACTTTTTATAGCGTCAAACATTTTTACATTTGTAGCGGCAACGATACGCACATCTGTTTTTTGTGTTTTAGAAGATCCTACTTTAAGGAATTCACCATTTTCCAAAACACGCAATAAACGAACTTGGGTAGGTAACGGAAGTTCTCCAACTTCATCCAGAAAGATTGTCCCACCATCTGCTTCTTCAAAATACCCGCTTCTCGTAGAGGTAGCACCTGTAAAAGCACCCTTCTCATGGCCAAAAAGTTCACTGTCGATGGTTCCTTCGGGAATAGCTCCACAGTTTACAGCAATGTATTTATTATGTTTTCTATGTGACAGGGAATGGATAATACGAGGGATACTTTCCTTTCCAACGCCACTTTCTCCAGTAACCAACACAGAGATATCTGTGGGAGCTACCTGTATCGCTTTCTCTATAGCACGATTGAGTTTAGGATTATCTCCTATAATACCAAATCGTTGCTTTGTAGTTTGAATTCCTTCCATATTCTAAAATTTTCACGAAGGTGAAAATCTTCTATTAATTGTTTATACTATAATCTACAGCCCGTCCTTTAAGCGTGCTGGTAGTACATGACTCAATGTGTACCATCACAAAATCCCCTATGTTGTAGTGTTGTTTTGGGAAAACAGCTACGGTATTCTGTGAAGTGCGACCACTCCATTCTTTATCACTTTTTTTTGAGGATTTCTCAATTAAGACTTCTACCGTTTTTCCAACAAACTTTTGAGTATTATACCCAGAGTGTTCTTGTTGTAAAGCGATAACTTCTGCTAATCTTCGCTTTTTAATAGCCAATGGGATGTTGTCTTCCATTTTTCGCTCTGCGAGAGTGCCTGGACGTTCGGAATAAGCAAACATAAACCCAAAATCATACTTGACATATTTCATAAGGCTTAAGGTATCCTGATGATCCTCTTCTGTTTCTCCGGGGAATCCCGTAATCATATCTTGACTGATCCCACAGTCTGGAATAATACGACGGATATTATCAATAAGTTTCATATACTCCTCTCGGGTGTGTTGTCTATTCATAGCCTCGAGAATACTATTGCTTCCACTCTGGACAGGTAAGTGTATATACTTACAAATGTTATCATATTTGGCCATGACTTCTATAACATCTAGAGTCATGTCCTGAGGATTGGAAGTAGAGAATCGGATACGCATTTTTGGCTGATTTTCTGCAACCAGCATGAGAAGTTGTGCAAAATTAACGGCTGTTGCTTTCTGCATTTCTGTGGCCTTATCATAGTCTTTTTTTAAGCCACCTCCATACCATAGATAAGAATCTACATTTTGACCAAGCAAGGTAATTTCTTTAAATCCTTTATTTGCAAGATCATTAACCTCTTCCATGATGGATTGCGGATCGCGACTGCGTTCACGACCACGAGTAAAAGGAACTACGCAAAAGGTACACATATTATCACACCCACGTGTAATAGATACAAAAGCTGTTACACCATTGCTTTGAAGGCGCACTGGAGCAATATCCCCATAAGTTTCTTCTTTGGATAAAATGACATTTACTGCATTTCTTCCTTCTTCTACTTCTTCAAGTAAATTAGGAAGATCCTTATAAGCATCAGGACCCACTACGAGATCTACAATTTTTTCTTCTTCCAGAAATTTACTTTTCAAACGCTCTGCCATGCACCCTAAAACTCCTACTTTCATTTTAGGGTTTTGTTTTACCTTTATAGCATTATATTTTTCAAGACGTTTACGTACAGTGAGCTCTGCTTTTTCACGTATAGAACAAGTGTTTACTAAAACCAAATCGGCATCCTCAAGATTTGATGTCGTATTATAACCCCGTTCTTTGAGGATGGAAGCGACGATCTCACTGTCACTAAAATTCATTTGACATCCATAACTCTCAATAAAAAGTTTTTTTGAGTTTAATGGATTGTCATCTGTTAGCAGGGTTTCTCCCTGTTTTTGTTCATCTATAATCTTTTCCATAAGTGATTGTCCCGATTGCGAGGTCAAGTATCGTGCAAAGATACACTTAAAAGGGATTTGTGACAAAATGTCAGAGAGATAACAAAGAATTTATTATTTTAGAATTATTTAAATTGATATGAAGAGCTTACAAGGACATAAATTTACTTCAATTATCCCGATCAGTGCTATTTTAGGAGCAGGTATGCTGATTTTGACTTTGTTTTCCTGTACTGAATTCAGTAGCAAAAACAGCGTTGAAAATGCCAGGCATTTTATTTATTTGGCCCATACGCGAATAAAAACTAATGACAGTATATATTCAAAAATATATGATATTGACTTTTCCCAATTTGATATGACTTTATTGGGAGGAGACCTATCCTGGCATTCATTTAGAGGAGATTTTATTCTAGAACATATGGATAGTCTTTTTGATTTTAAAAATCCTAATACGTTATGGAGCATTGGAAATCATGATCGCACTTCAAACAAGCAGTTTTATAAAGCAACTTTGAAAAATAAATACCACGCCTATCAAAATTATGATGTGACCTTTATTACTCTTGATTCTCAAGATAGTCTGAGTTCGATTGTTGGAGCGCAAAAGGATTTTTTATTTAATGTCCTGGATACCTTGCAAACCAAAAATGTAGTAATCCTGTCTCACAAATTAATTTTCATGAATGATCATCCTGTAATGGATGCCATGATTTCAAAGATATGCAATGGTAAAAAAGGGGATTGTTACCATTGTCACAATACTAATAATTTTTATCAGGACATATACCCCAAACTACGAGCATTGCGAAATAATGATGTTCAAGTCTTTTGGATAGGTGGTGATTTGGGATATCGAACGTCTGAATTTGAATATATAGATGAAAACGGCATACGATTTTTAGGTAACGGTTTTTGGTACCCTAGGACTCATAATAAAGTATTGTTGTTTTCTAAAAAAGAGAATAAAAACTTGTCTTATACTTTTGTGCCTATAGATTTTTTGTTAAAGTACCAGAAGAAAAATCTGGACT
>CAZPTJ010000157.1:0-7808 GCA_964589085.1 uncultured Flavobacteriaceae bacterium
AACTTTTTCTTTTAAAATATCATATGCCATTTTATATCAATTTAGCTATATATGATAAAGATTAGAGAATACAAATACTAGTGCTAATATTGGAGATTTTGTAAAGTATTCTAATACAGATGTAACGACAAATGTTAACGTTGATGCGGCCATTAATGCCCCTTTATTAAGTACTTTAGAATGGAATGATGATTTATTATTGTATAGTGTCAATACTATGACTAATGAAATCACGGTAAATGAAACAGGGCGATATAGAGTAATTGTAAATATTGCATTGACAACTGCAAGAGATAGAATGTTACCAGAAATGCGTATTACGGTTAATGGTACAGATTTGGAACATACAGTTCAACGGACTACATTCGTACAAACAATGGACATCAAGATTCTTCTTTACATATAACCGAAATAATAGAAATCACCAATGGAGATGCTATCGCAATCAAGATAGCACGAGCTGCAAATAACTCTAATAATGCTTAAATATTGTAACCATACGTGCAGCTGCTACAGCAAATATTTATATTGAAAAAATAATGTAGTACGTACTACAAACTCTATTTTTGCATCAATTTTTAAAGATGCAATTTAGTCACTACACAAAAGAATTTAAAGCAAATATGATTATTGCCTATCCTATTATGCTAGGGCAATTGGGTCATATTTTTGTGGCTTTGGCAGATAATTTGATGGTAGGACGATTGGGAGCGGCACCATTAGCCGCTGTTTCATTAGGGAATAGCTTGATTTTTATTGCCATGTCGTTGGGTATTGGTTTTTCTTTTGCAATCACTCCACTTATTGCAGAGGCCGATGGCGAAGGCAATATTCAAAAAAGTAAATCAGTATTTCATCATGGTATTGTTTTATGTACAATCAACGGGATATTACTTTTTGTTTTAATGCTATTGGCTAAACCGATATTGTATTATTTGGATCAACCAGAAGAAGTAGTTGTGCTGGCTATACCCTATATGGAGATTGTCGCTTTCTCTTTGATTCCATTAATGATCTATCAGGCGTTTAAACAATTTGCAGATGGTCTATCACAAACAAGGTATGCTATGATATCCACGTTAACGGCTAATGTAGTTAATGTAATATTCAATTACCTTTTGATTTATGGAATATGGTTTTTTCCACAACTGGGCTTAGTCGGGGCTGCGTTAGGAACACTGATTTCTCGATTTTTTATGCTAGCCCTTTTAATTTATCTCTTGAAAAGAAATCCAAAATTTAACCCTTATTTTGACTGGACTTCCTTTAAGAAACTTAAAAAGAAATCCTTTAAGATGCTGTTAGAACTAGGTTTTCCTACGGCATTACAAATGTTTTTTGAAGTAACTATTTTTACAGCAACTATTATTTTGTCGGGTATTTTAGGAACGAACCCACAAGCAGCCAATCAAATTGCTTTAAATCTTTCGTCCATAACTTTTATGATCGCGGTAGGTCTGGGAGTGACTGCAACGATACGTGTAGGAAATCAAAAAGGAAAAAAAGATTTCCCTAATTTAAGACGAATTGCATTCTCTATCTTTTTTCAAGTCTTTCTTATACAATTTGTGTTTGCGATATGTTTTGTCCTATTTAAAAATCTGTTACCTACATTCTATGTGTCTGATAAAGAGGTTATCTTTATTGCAACCCAACTACTTATTATTGCCGCTTTGTTCCAATTAAGCGATGGAATTCAAGTCGCTATTTTAGGAGCGTTACGAGGTTTGCAAGATGTGAATATTCCTACGGCAATTACTTTTATTGCTTATTGGGGCGTAGGATTTCCAATATGCTGGTATCTTGGTAAGTCAGAAGCTATGGGAAGTCAGGGTATTTGGATTGGATTATTGGCGGGATTAACTACTTCTGCAATTCTTCTGTATTTTAGATTTAATTACCTTAGCCAGAAGCTAATTAAATTCCATTAATCCTGTAACTCAATGACTACTACCAAAAAGCGACATTGGAAAAAGTATGCTTTTGAATTCTTTTCCATTTTTATCGCTGTTATTTCAGCTTTTTGGTTGAATAATTGGAATGATAATAGAAAACTGAGACAATCGGAAGAAAAGATACTTCAGGAAATTAAAAATGGCATTGAACTGGATCTTCAGGATTTAAAGGAAATACCTTTGGTTATAAACAAAGCTTAAGAGCCAATGCAATATTTAGAAATCTTATTAATAATGTGACAGTTCCTCAGGACTCTATGGGATATTATTATACCACACTGTTCAGGGATTATGTTCCTATTATTAATTTATCTGGTTATGAATCATTAAAATCCGGAGGGTTGAAAACCGTTCGCAATGATTCGTTAAGATTCGAAATCATTAGTCTCTATGACTTTTATTATAGTATTTTGGATAAGGTGGAATATCAAATCGACGAAATGAAATCATATGATAATTATTATAAACCCGTCAATGATATTTTACATCCTTATATGATTTTTAATGATATTGGAAGTCTGGTAGGTTTTAATCAACCCATAGCAATAACCGAAAATGAAAGAAAAGTGATCCTGAGCTATCTTTGGCGGCTGGAAACCAATAGAAAATTTAAACTGGGTCGTTATGATTTAATTGAGGATAAAATGCTTAGTTTAAAAGCCCGTATTGAAGAAGAATTAAAGTAGATAATATGACGATCCCTAAATTTTTAATAGGAGACAATTCTCAACATCCTGATGCCATTTTTGTGATTCATACAGAATTTCCTAGGTTCATTATTGATTTGACTAAAGATGAGATTGAATGGTTTGAAGAATTTGACAAACAGGATAAAGAAGAGCTTGCAGCCGAAGCCAAAAATGCAATTAAGGACGCGACAGCATTTTATGATGCCGAAATCATGCAATACGATGCAGATTAAATCATTATGGAAGAATTAATTGCATATGATAAAGAACTGTTTCTATGGTTGAACAGTTTGGGGAGTGAGTCTTGGGATGGTTTTTGGAATCTTATTACCAATAAGCTTACCTCTATTCCTTTATATGCACTACTACTTTTTCTGATTTTTAAAAAGTATGGTCTTAAAGGAATGCTGATAACTATTATTGTCATTGTAGCTTTAATTACCTGTACTGATCAATTGGCCAATATGTTTAAACACGGCTTTGAACGTCCTAGACCTTGTCGTGTAGAAGAATGGAAGGGAGTGATACGTTATGTAGCAGAACGTTGTGGGCGTTATGGATATTTTTCAGGACATGCAGCAAATAGTATGGCTGCTGCTGTCTTTGCTGGTTTGGCACTTCAGTCAAGATATCGATATCTGATATTTTTATTATTATTCTGGTCGGTGATAGTAGGTTATAGTCGCATATATCTGGGTGTACATTATCCTGGTGATGTTCTTACAGGCTGGATTCTGGGAGCGCTAATAGGTGGACTCTTATATAAATTACAACAATTTCTTATTAGAAAATATGCCCCACTTATGGTATAGAGGTCTAACTATCCAAAAGTTCCTTAGCGGCGGTAAATGGTGACATTTTATTTGCCTCCAATGTTTTCAATAATTGAGGTAGTTTCTCCTTTATTTTTGGATCGTTATAAAAGCGGTCTTTGAGTTGATCATTAATTGTTTGCACTAACCAGTATTTGTTTTGTTCGTTGCGATTGGTATCAAAAAAGTGGTTTGCCTTTACGCCACTTAAATAAGTTGTAATCATTTGCCAAACTTCAGAAATACCACTTTGCTCCAGGGCACTGCAAATAGCAATTTTTGGTGTCCATTGGTTATCCTTTGGAGGGTATAAATGCAACGCTTTCGCGAAAGCGGTCTTCGCCAGCTTTGCAGCTTTTACATTTTCACCATCAGCCTTGTTGATGACTATCGCATCAGCCATCTCAATGATACCTCTTTTGATACCTTGTAATTCGTCTCCGGCACCTGCAAGTTTGAGCAATAAAAAAAAGTCAGTCATAGAATGTACCATCGTTTCACTTTGACCAACCCCAACAGTTTCTATAATAACGATATCAAATCCGGCAGCCTCACAAAGAATAATAGCCTCTCTCGTTTTACGGGCTACGCCACCTAGAGATTTTCCGGATGCCGAGGGTCTGATAAATGCATGTACATTTTGAGATAAGGTTTCCATCCGGGTTTTATCTCCCAGAATACTGCCGTGAGAAATAGAACTACTAGGGTCGACTGCCAGAACGGCAACCTTTTTTTTGTGTTGAATAAGATGATTCCCAAAAGCTTCAATAAAAGTACTTTTTCCAACTCCCGGGACACCGGTAATACCTATGCGTATGGAGTTATTTGCATATGGTAAACAGTGTTCGATAAGAAGTTGTGCCTCTTGTTGATGTTTGGGATTTGCACTTTCTACTAGGGTAATGCCTTGGCCTAAAGCTGTTCTGTTACCTTTAATAATAGCATTTCCAATAGTTAATCCATCAGCATTGGATTTTTTTTTGTCAAATCCACTTTTCGTAAAAGCAGGATTAATTCCTTTGATATTTTTTTTTACAGAACTCAATAGTATGCTGTGTCTATAGTAGGACTACATTAAATAATTCGGGTTAAAAGTAAAGGTAGTAAATTTGAAACGCGATTTTTTACAAATTTTGCAACATCTTTTTTTTGTTTTCGTCATTAAGAGGAACAGTACTAAAATAACCATCCAATATTTTGCTGAATACTGACATCATAGAACAATGCAAACGTAATGACCGAAAAGCGCAGTTGCAACTGTACAACAAATATGCGCAAGGAATGTACCAGGTAGCTTTTCGGTTTTTGAAGAATGCATTTGAGGCTGAAGAAGCGATGCAAGAAGGCTTTATTAATGCCTTCACAAAATTACATCAGTTTACGGGAGAAGTGACTTTCGGAGCTTGGTTAAAACGTATCGTGATTAATAAAAGTCTGGATATGATTAAAGCTAAAAAAGCTTTTATGATATCACTTAATGAAGAAGTTGTAGGTGAAATTGTTGAAGACGAAAATGACTGGTCTGTTGCCGATACGGTAACTGTAGACCATATTAAATCAAAAATTGCTGAATTACCTGAAAAATATCAATATCCATTGATGCTGTTCTTAATAGAAGGATATGATCATCAGGAAATTTCAGAAATTTTACAAATAAGTGGTGTGGCTTCACGTACTCTGGTGCACCGAGGAAAAAAGAAGTTACAGACACAATTAAAAGCGTTGAATTATGGCACAGGATCTTAGAGATTTGTTTAAAGGACAAGATCAAAATTCAGATATAAAGTTACCTAATGATCATCAGTTACGTTTTGAAGAACGGCTTGAAAAGGCCTTGCCCCGTGACGAACAGCCGATAGTATCTATTGAAAAGAAAACAGATCGAACCTTATGGATGAAAATCGCAGCAGTATTGATTATTGCCTTAGGAGTATTGTGGTTTGTAAAAGATGATAAGGATGGAAATAACAAAGATGGACTTACAGGAACTGATGCAATATCAACTTCTAAAGAAGTCATAGAAGATCGCCCTGTTTTATTAAGTGATATCTCACCAGACTTTAAGAAGGTTGAAGATTACTATATGGGTAATATTAAACTGGAATTAGCACGATTGGATAGTACTGATGATAATAAGGAACTTATCGACTCTTTTATGAAACAACTGGCCAAACTGGATGCAGAGTATGAATTACTCAATAGTGAAATCATTGAAGGTGGCGTAAGCGAGGAGACGGTAATGGCTATGATTGACAATTTAAAATTACGATTAGAGTTACTGTTCAAATTAAAATCAAAACTTAAAGAACTCAAAGCAGCTCCTCAATCAGGGACTGTCTAAAAAAATCTAAAGATGAAACTAATAGTAAAACATAAAATAATACTGCTTGCATTAATATTGATGACGGGTAGTATGTGGGCACAGTCCCAAAGAGAAAAATTAAAGGAACGTTTTGATGTGAGCAAAGATGTCACTATTGATGTTGACACCAGATATGTCGATGTGGTTTTTGAAACCTGGAATAAAAATGAAGTAAGTGTTGAAGCGTATGTTGAAGGAGAAGGAATCTCCAGAGTAGATCTTAATGCTGCGGCAAATTCCTGGGAACTTAGTGTATCTGGAGATCGAGATGAGATCGTTATACGATCTGAAGATAGTTTTGATGCAGATTGGGAAGATTTGAATATAGATTTAGGTAATCTGGAAGAAGTTATTGCTGGAAGTATATCCATTGTAGAACCTATTATGAAGGATCTTGTAGGACCTTTGATTGAGGGATTTACAGATACAGAACTGCCAGCAGAATTTTACAGAGAATTGGAGAAGATAGAATTTGATCATAAAGCCTATGAAAGAGAAGGTCGAGCATACCTGAAACGATATGAGAAAGAAGTAGAAAAGAGCTTTGGTCCTGAATTTGATGAAGCTATAGCCAAGTGGGAAAAAGAACTCGAAGATAAGCTCGAAGATGGAGACCTTAGTTTTATTGGAAACTTTGCCGATATCCCGCAATGGCCTTTTGGAGACTCCAAATCGATACACTTCAATACCGATGAATATGAAAAGAACAAGAAAGCTTATGTAAAAAAACTTAACAAAAAGTATAATACTAATGTAAGTGTAAAAGAAGTAGATCGTTGGTTAGAAGATCTCGAAGAATGGGGAGAAGAGTTTGGAGAAAGAATGTCTGAATGGGGTGAGAACTTTGGTGAGAATTTTGAGGTTTGGGGAGAAGAATTTGGGAAGTCTATGGAAAAATGGGGAGAAAATTTTGGAGAAAATCTAGAAAAAGCCTTTGAAGATTGGGGAGAAAGTTTTGGAAAAGACATGGAAAAGTGGGGAGAAGATCTTGGACGTAAAATGGAAAAATGGGCAGAAGAACATGAAGCAGATTTCGAACGATTAAAGGAAGAAGATGAGCATGGTAATAAAAGAACACATATACGTTTGAATCATGATTCTGATAATGGAGGATCTAAAGTAAAACGCAAAATTATTGTCAAAATGCCTAAGGATGCAGAACTTGATCTTGATGTTAGATACGGTAAAGTAAAAGTAGCCGATGTTTACAATCCTAGAATAAAAATAGCACATGGCAGCTTGGCTGCAGTAACAATCGATGGAGGAGAAACCTCCATCGATGCTTCTTATAGTCCGGTAAGAGTTAATTCCTGGAAGGAAGGAAGTTTAACAACAAATCACGTTAAAGAATGTGTGTTGAATACTGTTGGAAATATTGTTTTAAATTCAAGTTCCAGTAATGTGATCATAAATGCATTGAACGGATCTGGAATTATTTCTGGCTCTTTCGGACAACTTTCTATTTCAAAAATAGGAACAGATTTTGGAAACTTAAACGCTATTCTGGAAAATAGTGAAATGGTACTCGAGTTACCTACAACAGCTTTTAATTTTAGCTACAACGGAGATCGTAATGATATTTTTATTCCAAATAAATTAGAAACAAAATCTACTAAAACGGGCAATACGGAAATCATTAATGGGTATCATAGATCGCGTAACACACCAAACCTTATTACTATTTCTGCCAAGTATAGTGATGTCGTTTTAAAGTAATAACTCTTCGTATTTATTGACATTAATTTTCTTTTTTCAATTTTTTGACCAGCCTCTTATTATTTTTGATGCAGGTCGTTTTCATTTTTGGCACTTTCGTAAACTAATACACGACCAAAATGAAACTTTCTGAATTTGACCCTTCTCTTTATCATAGCGCGCGTTTAAGACTTATACCGTCAAATACCATTAAGCAAAAAGCTTCGGAACAATTACCGCTTACTGTATCCTTAACCACTATTCCCACACGTTTAGGAAAGGTAGCGCTAACTAT
>CAZPTJ010000158.1:0-7807 GCA_964589085.1 uncultured Flavobacteriaceae bacterium
GGTGGTCTCTGTCTGTATCAAGTTGAGAAATGTATTTTTTATCCGTCAAAACGGTATTTACCGTTTGCTTCAAGGTCATTGGCTATTGTTGTGCGTAAAGCAACAACATTAGGATGATTAGTATATTTTGTATATCGCTTTAAACCCATAAGCATCATACGCTGTTCATCGCCTTCTGCAAATGATACAATGGCCTCTTTTGCCTTATCACTTACAATATCTACCGCATTATATAAATATAATTGTGACATAGCAATTTGAATCTCCTGACTTTCTACACCATAACGTTTCGCATTTTTCTCCGTACGTAAGATGGCAGATTCTGCCATATAAATCTCTATAAGAATATCGGCGGCAGCCAGTAATAATTGTTGATGTTCTTCTAATTGTTGACCATACTTTTGAACAGCAGAGCCCGCAACCATTAAGAATACTTTTTTCATTTTGGCTAGCATTGCTTTCTCCTCAGAAAGTGTTTCTGAATAATCTGGGGTATCAAAAGATGGAATTCCAGTCAATTCATCTGCAACAGCCATGGCAGGCCCTAATAGGTCAACATGACCTTTCATTGCTTTCTTAACCAGCATACCCACAGATAGCATGCGATTGATCTCATTGGTACCTTCGTAGATACGAGCGATACGTGCATCTCGCCAGGCAGATTCCATTGGAGTATCAGCACTAAAGCCCATGCCGCCAAATACCTGTATACCTTCATCGGTGGTATTCTGAATATCTTCAGAAACGGCTACCTTAAGGATAGAACATTCGATAGCATATTCTTCAACACCTTTTAATTCGGCTTCCTGGTGGGTATTTCCACTAGCTTCACGTATGGCAATACGATCTTCTATATTTTTGGCAGCACGGTAACAGGCAGATTCACCTACATAAGTATTGGTTGCCATTCTGGCCAGTTTTGATTTGATCGCACCAAAGGAAATGATAGGTGTTTTAAACTGAATACGCTCAGCGGCATATTTTGTAGCTTCATTAGTTACTCTACGTTGTGCATCCAGACAGGCAGCCGCTAGTTTAATACGACCCACATTCAACGCGTTCATCGCTATTTTAAAGCCATTTCCGCGCTCCGAAAGCATATTTTCTACAGGAACCTTAGTGTCACTAAAAAAGACCTGACGGGTAGAGGAGGAGTGAATTCCCAGTTTCTTTTCTTCATCACCAAGGGTGATTCCGTTTTCAGGATTATTTTCTACAATAAATCCTGTAATATTTTTATCATCTTCTATACGCGCAAAAACAATAAATAAGCTACAAAAACCAGCATTGGAGATCCACATTTTCTGACCAGAAATACTATAATGTGTACCATCATCAGACAGCACCGCTTTTGTTTTTCCACTATTGGCATCAGATCCTGCTCCAGGTTCTGTTAAACAATAGGCTCCAAACCATTCGCCAGAGGCTAGTTTAGGAACATACTTTTTCTTTTGTTCTTCATTTCCGTATAAGGTGATAGGCATAGTACCTATACCTGTATGTGCACCAAAAGCCGTACTGAACGATCCCGTGGCGCCTGAAATATAATCACATACTAGCATGGTAGAAACAAATCCCATTCCCAGGCCTTCATAGGCTTCTGGAACCGCTACACCCAATAAACCGAGTTCCCCAGCCTTGCGCATAGTTTCTTCGGTATAAGCATAATCTTTTTGCTCAAAACGTTCCCAATGTGTCCATAGATCCCGATCAACAAACTCCTTAGTACTTTCACGCATCATTTGTTGCTCTTCTGTTAGGTCTTCTAGCGTAAATACATCTTCACAGGCAGTTTCCTTAACAAGAAACTGTCCGCCTCTTAACAACTCTTTTTCTTTACTTTCTGTACTCATAATCATTTATAATTGATGTTTGGATCATTTGGTATCAAAATCCAGACTGATGGTTATTATTATTTATTACGCTATGCTAAACACATTTGATTCAGCTTTCGCGAAAGCATATTAAAATTGATCGTATTAATTCAAGAATTCATAAATGCCTGCTGCACCCTGACCTGTCCCAACACACATCGTCACCATCCCATATTTACCTTGCATATTACGCTTGCGCATTTCATCAAACAGTTGCACTGATAGTTTTGCGCCTGTACATCCCAGAGGATGCCCAAGAGCAATAGCTCCTCCATTTACATTTACGATTTCCTGATTGAGATCTAACTCTCGCATGACAGCTACAGACTGTGAAGCAAAAGCTTCATTAAGTTCAATAAGTTCAATGTCTTCCTGCTTTAATCCTGCTTGTTTTAATGCCTTAGGTACTGCCTTTACAGGACCAATTCCCATAATACGAGGTGGTACACCAGCTGCGGCATAATTGACCATACGTGCGATAGGTTCCAGATTCAATTCTTTTACCATTTCTTCACTCATCACCATCACAAAAGCAGCTCCATCACTCGTCTGTGACGAGTTTCCTGCGGTAACACTACCGCCAGCAGCAAAAACGGGCCTAAGCTTAGCTAGTATTTCCTTCTTCGTATCTGCACGAGGACCTTCATCTTTAGTTACCGTATAGCTTTTAGTTTCCTTTTTTCCAGCGGCGTTGACAAAAGTCTGTTCTACTTCTATAGGAACTATTTGATCCTGAAAACGATCTTCTGCCTGCGCTTTTAGTGCTTTCATATGGGAGTTATAAGCAAACTCGTCTTGATCTTCACGAGACACTTTAAACTCCTGAGCAACTGCTTCTGCAGTATTTCCCATTCCCCAATAGTAATCTTCATGTCCGGAACGCACAATATCATAATTGAGTTCTGGTTTGAACCCCGTCATTGGGACAGAACTCATACTCTCAGCACCTCCAGCCAGAATACATTCGGCCATTCCCGACTGTATTTTGGCTACAGCCATACCTATAGTTTCTATCCCTGAAGAACAAAAACGATTAACTGTTACTCCTGGGACATCAATAATATCAAGACCCATTAAGGAGATTAACCGAGCCATATTCAATCCTTGCGACCCTTCTGGCATAGCATTACCTACAATGACATCGTCAATGCGTTTTTTATCCAGATTAGGTAATTCCTTCATCATATGCTGAATGGTCTCTGCAGCCAATTCATCTGCACGCTTAAAGCGAAATACACCTTTATGTGATTTTCCTACGGCTGTTCTGTAGGCTTTTACTATATATGCGGTTTTCATATCTTTTAATTATTTTAAACTGCGTTTAAAAGATTCAAGAATCATGGACTCAAGAATCAGGACGCTTTTTATTCAAATCTGTCCATAAAATTGGAAATCTTACGTTGTAAATCGCTAATCTGTATTTCCAAATGATTAAACTCTTTTTCTGAAATATAGTTTTGTCTACTGGAGACTATTAATTGTGTTTCCCATTCAAATGCTGAACCCAAACTATCTTCGAGAAACTTTAAAAAATGCTTATCAGTTCGTTTACTTGTTCCTTCGGCGATATTAGATGCTATTGAAACAGCACAACGATTCATCTGACTTACTAAACCATATTTTTCATAATCAGGAAACGTTTTGGTCATTTTATAGGTCTCATCTATAAGCGCCATACTGTCTGACCAAATTTGTAGTTTCTTAAAATTATGTCTTCTCATAAGTCCTGATTCTTGAATCTTTTTTGTCTTGACTCAAGAAACTTTAGTTTCTAAGCGGCTTCCCGGTCTTCAACATATGCTGTAAACGTTCTAATGTTTTACGTTCTGTACATAGTGAGAGAAAAGCTTCACGTTCTAAATCCAACAGGTATTGTTCGGAAACATAACTGGTTTCCGAAAGATCTCCTCCAGCCATAACATAGGCCAGTTTATTGGCCATCTTCTTGTCATGTTCTGAAATATAATTTGCAGCTTCCATAGAATCTGTTCCTACGAGGAACATTCCTAAAGCTTGTTTTCCAAGTACTTTCACATCTTGACGAAGCACCGGTTGTGTGTATCCTGCATCGGCCATCAAGCGTGCATGTGCTTTCGCCGTAGCCAACTGGCGATCTTTATTGACGACGACGACGTCCTTTCCTTTTTGCAGGACTCCCATATCATAAGCTTCATAAGCACTTGTTGCTACTTTTGCCATTCCTATAGTGAGGAAGTATTCCTGAAGGATATTCAGTTCTACATCATTTTTTCTAAAAGTGTCACTGGCACGCATAGCCATTTCTTTAGAACCACCACCACCAGGGATTACACCTACTCCAAATTCTACTAAACCAATATAGGTTTCGGCAGCAGCGACAACTTTATCGGCATGCATAGAGAATTCACACCCGCCTCCAAGTGTCATCGCATGTGGCGCAACAATAGTCGGGATGGAGGAGTAGCGTAGTCGCATAGACGTATCCTGGAAGTACTTAACTGCCATATTCAATTCATCATATTCCTGCTCCACGGCCATCATAAAAATCATAGCGATATTGGCACCTACAGAAAAATTAGCTCCTTCATTACAAATAACCAGGCCATCAAAGTCTTTTTCGGCAATGTCAATGGCTTTATTGATACCGGCCAGTACATCACCGCCTATGGTGTTCATTTTACTCTGGAATTCTACGTTAAGAATACCATCTCCCAGATCTTCTACAACAACGCCTGAGTTTTTAAATACTTTTGCGCTCTCTCTTATATTATCCAGGATGATAAAGGCATCTTGTCCTGGTTTTTTAGTTTGTGCTTTTGCAGGGATATCATAGTAATACGTAGCACCTTCTTTAACCGTGTAAAAACTGGTTTCACCTCCTGCAATCATGGTCGTTACCCAAGCTGCAGGTTCAAAACCTTCTGCTTTCATCAGCTCCATACCTTTTTCAATGCCTATAGCATCCCAAATCTGGAAAGGGCCGTGTTCCCAACCAAAACCAGCTTTCATTGCATCATCTATCTTATATAATGCATCAGTGATTTCTGGAATACGGTTTTGTACATAGGCAAAAAGATGCGCAAAACTCTTACGATAAAAATCACCAGCTTTATCTTTACCTCCTGCTAGTACCTTAAAACGATCAACAACTTTATCTATCGTTTTTGTCAATTCTAAAGTTGCAAAAGATGCTTTCTTTTTGGAACGATAATCCATCGTATCCAGATCTAATGATAGAATTTCTTTTTTACCTTCCGGCGAAACGGTTTTCTTATAGAATCCCTGACCGGTTTTACTTCCTAGCCATTTATTTTCCATCATGGTATTGATGAAATCTGGCAGTTGGAAGAGGGCAGAGCGTTCATCATCCGGGCAGTTTTGTGCAATCCCATTGGCCACATGAACCAGCGTATCCAAACCTACAACGTCCACAGTACGGAACGTTGCACTCTTAGGGCGACCAATTACAGGCCCCGTTAATTTATCAACTTCTTCGATAGTTAGTCCCATTTCCTTTACGGTATGGAACAAACTCATAATAGAGAAGATCCCAATACGATTACCGATAAAAGCGGGAGTATCTTTAGCAATGACAGAGGTCTTTCCTAAAAACTGTTCTCCATAATTATTGAGGAAATCAAGTACTTCCTGATCTGTTTTAGGGCCAGGAATGATCTCAAAAAGTTTTAAATAACGTGCTGGATTAAAAAAGTGTGTCCCGCAGAAATGCTTTTGAAAGTCTTCACTACGACCTTCACTCATAAATTGGATAGGAATACCAGAAGTGTTGGAAGTAATGAGTGTTCCCGGAGTACGATGTTTTTCCAGATTTTCAAATACTTGTTGTTTAATATCCAGACGCTCAACAACGACTTCGATGATCCAATCTACGTCTTTAATTTTTGCAATATCATCTTCAAGATTTCCTGTCGTAATTCTTTTGGCGAAAGCCTGATTATAAATAGGGGAGGGCTTAGACTTTAATGCACTCTTAAGCGCATCATTTACTAAACGATTACGTACTGCAGCATCATTTAAGCTTAATCCCTTAGCCGTTTCTTTTTCGTTAAGTGCTCTGGGAACAATATCCAGGAGTAATACGTCTACACCAATGTTTGCAAAATGACAAGCAATACCGCTTCCCATAATACCACTACCGATGACAGCTACTTTTTTTATTCTTCTTTTGGTCATTGTTTTAGTGTGATTTCTTCGTGGTTGTATATTTTTTTATTTTGAATAAGATCATTAATGATTTCCATGACTTCATAGAAGTGATCAATTTTTTCTTCTGAGAGTTGTGCACGAACGGTCTCATTAAATTTGAGGACACGATCTTTTGAATATTCTCTTTTTTCTCTACCAAATTCTGTGAGGTATATCAACACCCCACGACCATCATCAGGATTAGGTTTACGTTCAATAAGACCACGGTCTTCCATAGTTTTCAAGGTACGTGATAAACTTGTCGCTTCCATACCCATTTTAGGTCCTAAGGCTGTGGATGGTGTACCACCTTCTGGATCAATACTTAATAGTGCAAATCCAGTAGCCATCGTACTTTCATATTTAGCGGCCTGTTCATTATACATTTTTGTTACGGCCTGCCAGGTGGCTCGTAACACATAATCTATCGTTTTATCTTTCATAAAGTGATTAAGATGATGCTGTAAATATACTAAAATTTATTATGCACGCATAATAAACCGTGTGCTGAGTCGAAAAGAAAAAGGAGTGATTACGATTTTGAGATAAAGATTATAATTAAATCGTAGTTAAATGATTAATTTAAGCATTCAAAAAATAGACAATTTAATATTATGGGTACTTTTCCAACATCATATATTATACCAGTACTTCCTTCAGCAGACATTAAACGAGATCTGGAATGGTACGAACAGTATGCAGGATTTGAATATTGTTTTGGTGATGAAGGATATGCTGGATTAAATCGGGACAATCTGGAATTTCATCTGCAATTTCATCACGGAACCGAAGAAGATCCTGTTAATGGCGGTTCTGTAATGAAAATCTTTGTAAAGGATATCAACTCTTATGTCGAAGAGTTTGTTAAACGAGGAACGATTACAGAAGATAAATTACGTATGCATACGGCTTGGGACACTCATGAATTTGGGTTTTACGATTTAAACTCAAATGCTATTTTTATCGTACAGGATGTGTAAGTTGCCCTATATTACACAATGACCCTTTTAAAATTAATTGTTAAAGCTATACACCTGCGTCAATAAGGCATTAAATTTGATAAATACCTGGTTGAACTAATCAATTCAATTATGGTCAAACTAGAAAAAAGCGTCTGGGTTTATATTCTCATAGTATTTATTCTCACCTATAGTCTTCAAATTATTGCCATAACCCAAGGAGGTGAGGAATATGAATTTTTTCCCTTGTTGATAGCGTGTTCTATGTTTATTCCGGGTATTGGCGCACTCATTTACTTATTCAAAACTAAGGATGGCTTAAAATATATCAATTGGCGATTAGGCAAACCTTTACATCTTATTGTGAGTTTATTATTTCCAGCGCTCCTCACTTTAATTGGAATACTCTTGTTTGAAAAAACAGGTTTAGGCGTTAATCATGCCTATACTATAGACGAGGGGGCGGTTCATACTATTGATATTGCCTTATTTCTGGGGAGTGATGACCAGGGATTAGCCTATTTTCTATTAAATTTTCTGATAACAGGGATTGGTTTTTCTATAATTCAAGGAGTATTAGCATTTGGAGAAGAGATCGGTTGGAGAGGATTTTTACAAAAGAAATTACTGGAAAGGAATAGTTTGTTTAAATCACTGACGTTCTTAGGATTATTGTGGGGGTTTTGGCATTTTCCATTAATTGCAAATGGGTTTAACTTTCCAGAATATCCTCTATGGGGTGCCTTTCTGATTTTTCCTTTAATGACGGTATTTGTTTCCTATCTTATA
>CAZPTJ010000159.1:0-5039 GCA_964589085.1 uncultured Flavobacteriaceae bacterium
TCAAAATTATAATTAGGATTAAGTTGAGACTCGATCTGAAGATTGCGAATACCAGGTATAACAAAAGGGTTTTTTAATTCCGGGCTTTTGTTTTTAAGCGGTGCATCAACTTCTTGTGATTTTAAAGACGTGCGATTAGCACTAGGAATCTGCTCGGTAAACGGTTGTCGATTACCATAGGTGTTTTCCATTTTAATCACATAAACGAGCTTAGCGGTCTCTCCTAACTCTTTGGTAAGTGATACTTTTAAGAGTTTAACATAATGCTCTTCAAGCCATTCATAAAAGAATTTACTCGGAACTTGAATACTTAATGCATTATCGGTTAGTTTAACTGCTTTAATAGGTTCAAACCACGTTTTGTAAGCTTGGGGAGTAATATTGTCCTGTATAAAAGAGAGGCAATTCTCCCAAACCGATTGCGCAGTTATACTCATTGGTTAGTTTTACTTTTGTTTAATTATTATTGGTGAAAAACCAATGAAAAATATGGAGGGAGCTAGATAAAAAATCTACCCATACTCTTTCAGAGGTGAGGCAAATATGTGAACAATTTTTTGAATAAAAAAACCAATTTAGGGTTGATTTTATAGAAATTTTTCATCATACTTCCCAGATATGGGTAAGGTACAAAAAAATAGTCCAACTCTGTTGAAAACACATCACTCTTTTGTTAAAGTTCGCTATGCAGAAACAGACCAAATGGGCGTTGTGCATCATGGTAATTACTTAAAATACTTTGAATTAGCGAGAATCGAATGGCTTGATAATTTGGGAGTTTCATATAAATGGATGGAAAAAAATGGTGTGATACTTCCTGTTCATAAAGTAGAATTAAATTACAGAAAATCTGCGGCCTTCGATGATCTACTTAAGGTTTGTGTATACTTACGGAAAATTCCTACAGTGCGCATTGTTTTTGATTATGAAATCTATCATCAGGAAGACTTATTAACAACTGGAATGACAGAATTGATATTTGTAGATGCAAAAAGTGGAAAACCTATACGTTGTCCGAATTATATTCTTGAAAGACTCTAAACGTGTCTTTTATCGAATTATCGTGATGCCGAAGATCTCATCAAATAAAGTTGTAATTCTTTCACTTTCCTTTTGACGAATTGCCAGTTCATATTCACAATGTAATTCTTGTTTTTGAGATATAATATTGATTTTGTGATCCTTAATAATGCGCATCACTTTGCTCAATAATGGATAATCAAATTGGATGGTAATAATGTCATTGATGGTCCTTTCTATTTTTTCGGAAGCGATTAATGCCTCCTGTGCTGCCGTACGATATGCTTGAATTAAACCTCCTACTCCCAATTTTGTGCCTCCAAAATAACGCACTACAACAATAAAAGTATTGGTTAGATCAAAGGATTGTATTTGTCCATATATGGGGGCCCCGGCACTATTGGACGGTTCTCCATCATCACTATAACGGTAGTTTTCATACCTCATTCCCAATCTCCAGGCATAACAAAAGTGCCCCGCTTGGTAATGCTTCTTTTTAAGTGCATCCAGATGTATTTTGATTTCATCCTGAGTGGTAACGGGAAAAGCATAACCGTAAAATTTACTATTTCGATCCTTATGAAGTATTTCAGATGAAGGTTGTGTTATCGTGATGTAGGTGTCCTTCTCTTCCAAGGTGTATCTTTTTGGTTTATAATTTCACGAGAGTGAAACTAATAGTATTGAAATTAATGCCAATACGATACCTATCCAATTTTTTGAAATTAAGCGTTCTTTAAAAAGAAGAATACCTAATACCGTAGATACCGTAACGATGGCCACATTGTTTAAAGTAAATATAGTAGAACTTTCAAAATCGGGATTGCGTAACGCTTTTACTAAAAAGTAAATAGAGAAATAATTAGGGACACCTAATACAATACCTGCAATGATATTTTTAAAATGAAAATTAAATTTTCCTGAGATGATTTGATATACAATAATGAGAAAACCTATGCTCCCTGCAGCTCCAAATATAGCTGCTGAAAATAAAGACACGTCAGATTCTGCGACGTATTTTCCTTCCAAAAATTTGATAGACACATCTATGATACCACTCCCTATAAAAACTAATATGGGTAGCAGTAAATTATTTTTGAGTGAAGCCCCCGTCTGTTTTGGTTTTATGGAAGTGAGATATACGGCAATAAGCGCCATAATGATTCCCACAGTTTTTATGATACCGCTATCTTCATGATAATAGAAGATGCCAAACAAAATAGGGATAACCACACTCATCTTGGTGGCAACAGAAACGACCGATAGACCACTGCGTTGCGTTGTAATGGCCATTAGATTAAAGACACTAATAAAGACGAAGCCTAAAGTCAAAGCCCCGTAAAACCAATCAAATTGTGTAATGCTAGCCACATTCTGAATTCCTCCGTATGCAATAATACCACTGGTGGCAGCGACAACATAATTTACGATAATCGCATGGAGAGTATTGATCTTATATCGTTCAAAACCTTTGAAAATAACAAAGATCAAACTGGAAGCTGCAATACTGAGTAGGAGATAAATCAAAGGAGGGTGTTTTTATAATAAAATAATTGATCCTCTTCAAGTTGTTTATGGTCCATGTGATCTATCCCTTCCGGTAATAGGGGAGCTTTAATTCCGGCACCAAATCTGTTGATGCCATGAAAAACCCGCGCTTCATCCCATAGATTGACATTGATAAAAGATTGTAATGTTTTTGTTCCTCCCTCTATAATGACAGACTGTATGTTTAAATCATATAATTGCTGGAGTATATTAACCGGATCTGTCGTATTGATAATATGTGTTGTCGCTTCTGTATTGAAAACAGCTGCATCCTTAGGAATCGTATTTCGACTATCTATAATAATACGTTGCGGAGATTTCCCCTCCCAATCTCTGGTGGTAAGACTTGGATTGTCTTCTAGAACTGTATTTGCACCTACCAGAATAGCCTGCTCTTCACTACGCCACTTATGTGTAAGCTTTCGCGAAAGCTTAGCTGTAATCCATACCGGTTTCCTCACATCTTTGCTTGCCGGAGCAATAAAACTATCCAGTGTTTGCGCCCATTTCAAAATGATATAAGGGCGTTGTTTCTGATGAAAAGTAAAGAACCGGATATTACTTTCAATACAGTCTTTTTCAAGAATACCTATAGTAACATCACAACCCGATTCCATTAATTTTTTTATGCCATTACCTGCGACCTTATGATGTGGATCCAATGCACCTATGACAACTTTTTTTATGCCTTTAGCCGTAATAAGATCGGCACAAGGAGGCGTTTTTCCATAATGACTACAGGGTTCTAAACTTACATATAAGGTTGCTTTTTTAAGTAATAAAGGATCTTTGACAGCAGCAATAGCATTGACTTCTGCGTGGGAACCACCATAGGGACTGGTATACCCTTCCCCAATGATTTTATGATCGTAGACAAGCACAGCTCCAACCGAAGGATTAGGACTGGCAGCTACACGACCATTTTTAGCAAGCTGAATACAGCGGGTTATATAAGTTTCGTGTATCTTCACATTGCAAAAATAGAACTATACGTATCGATGCGCAAACCAATCATTAGACCTATTGTTCTTCAGGATAATTCACACGTCGCCAAAGTAATACGTGAGGTGTTGGTCGAATTCGGGATTACCAAAGAAGGATCAACCTATACAGATACAGAATTGGATATGATGTTTGAGACCTATAATCAGCCTAGATCTACTTATTATGTTGTAGAAGAAGATAACATCATATTGGGAGGAGGAGGTATTGCACCTTTGGCAAATTATAAAGGGAATGCATGTGAGTTGCAAAAAATGTACTTTTTGAAAAAAACTAGAGGCCTAGGTTTAGGAAAAGCCTTGTTAATGCAATGTTTGGACGATGCTCGTGCGCTGGAATACGATCAATGTTATCTGGAAACCATGCCCTTTATGAAATCGGCAAGACGATTGTATGAGCATATGGGTTTTCGATATATAGATGAACCTATGGGAGATACCGGACATTTTTTTTGTCAGACGCATATGTTAATGGACTTATAGATGACCATTGCACAATTCAGAAAAAACTTTAAAGAACGGTTGTTGAAATTTTATCCGGAAGGAGAAATACGGAATTTTGAAAAATACGCTTTTGCAAAATATGCTCATTTGAGTTTGCCAGAACTTGTACTACAGGGAAATGAAGAACTTACGATATATCTTCTGGAAGAATTAACTTCTGTTTTGGAACGTCTTGAACAACAGGAACCTATTCAATATATATTGGGAGAAACAGCCTTTTATGGCCTGCCATTTAAAGTGACTCCTGATACTTTGATTCCCCGACCAGAAACAGAAGAATTGGTAGATTGGGTTATACAGGATAATCGATTTGCTTCGGGTCTTTCTGTTTTGGATATTGGTACAGGCTCAGGTTGTATTGCCATCACTCTTGCTAAATATTTACATGAAGCCCGAATAGAAGCATTTGATATCTCTCTAGAGGCATTAAATGTAGCTTCAGAAAATGCAGACCTGAATAAAGTAAGCATTAACTTTAAAAAAGTAGATATATTAAGGACAACCTATGAAAATGATCAATTGGATATGATTGTATCAAATCCTCCTTATGTCAGAATCCAGGAAAAGAATCAAATGAGAACCAATGTGTTGGCTTATGAACCACATCGGGCATTGTTTGTTCCTAATAATGATGCCCTAGTGTTTTATCAAGTCATAGGAGAATTTGCCATGAATAATTTAAAAAAAGGTGGTCTGCTATATTTTGAAATCAATCAATATCTTGGAGACGCTACCGTACAGTTAATAAAAGATTTAGGATTTGATCAGATAGTCCTTAAACAGGATATATTTGGAAATGATCGTATGTTAAAAGGAGTTAAGAGTTAAGAGTTAAGAGTTATGAGTTATGAGTATGGATGACACCTCCTCAATCGGAAACTAGAAGTTTTTTATGAAAATTTTCATAACTCTTATCAAAATCGAAACTGAAATTTAAAATAACAACCAAACACTAAGTGCTAACCG
>CAZPTJ010000159.1:5139-7751 GCA_964589085.1 uncultured Flavobacteriaceae bacterium
AACTATGGATGCCATTTGTGTTTTTTGTGGAAGTAGTATAGGTAATGACCCGGATACCGTTACGAAAGGATATGAATTGGGAAAGCATATGGCACAGCATAATATTGATCTTGTGTACGGAGCTGCTAAGATTGGAATTATGGGGAAAGTAGCAGAAGGCGCTTTAAATCATAATGGAAATGTAATTGGTATCATTCCTGAATTTTTAAAGAAAAAGGAAGTAGTGCATCTGGGCCTTACAGAGTTAATTACAACTTCAAATATGCATGAACGTAAATTCAAGATGCAGGAGATGTCTGATGGCTTTATAGCGCTTCCTGGAGGTTTTGGTACGCTGGAGGAGCTTTTTGAAATTATGACATGGAGCCAGTTGGGATTGCATACTAAACCTATAGGACTTTTAAATATCAACGGCTTTTATGACCACCTCCTAAAGCTTCTGGAACATATGGTCAAACAGGGTTTTCTTAAAAAAGAAAATTATGATATATTGCTTGTTGATACATCTATTACTGGCTTACTGGAAAGGATGAGAGGTTTTGTTCCTCAGTCTATTCCCAAATGGTTAAAACCAGAAGGAATTTAAATATAAGTGACTGGATTTTTTTGACGATTACCTTTATCTAAGTGTATTTCATCGATCATACACAACTATTTATTCTTTAATATTTTTCTTCTTTTTTTATTTAATACATTGATTAGGTAACTAAAAACTAATTGATTATGAGTGCAATGAAAAAATATGCAGCAGAAGGTCTTGGTACTTTTGCTTTAGTATTATTTGGTTGTGGTGCTGCTGCAATTGCAGGAGTTTCTGCAACAGGTCCATCTGGACTTGGGTTATTAGGTATTTCTTTTGCTTTTGGACTTGCTGTGGTGGCGATGGCCTACACTATTGGTCCTATATCGGGATGTCATATCAATCCAGCTATCTCTGTGGCTATGACGATTGCTGGAAAATTATCAGCAAAAGATCTCGTGGGTTATGTAATATCACAATGTATTGGTGCTATCGCTGGAGCAGGAGTGCTATACCTTATTGCTTCAGGTGGTGCAGGTTTTGAAATGGTAGAATGGGGTCTCGGAAGCAATGGATGGGGAGAAGGCTACTTAGGAAATTACTCTATGCAATCTGCTTTTATCGCTGAGCTTGTTTTTACCTTTTTATTCTTAATGGTCATTTTTGGAACAACTGCAAAAAAAGCTTCTCCAGCGATGGCAGGATTAGCTATTGGGATATCCCTGGCGTTGATTCACTTTGTTGCTATTCCTATTACCGGAACTTCAGTAAATCCAGCAAGAAGTTTAGGTCCGGCCTTATTTGCAGGTGGTATGGCCATGCAACAATTATGGCTTTTTATTGTAGCACCAATAGCTGGTGGCGTTCTGGCCGCATTAACCAGAAAGATATTTATTGATGATTAACACTGTTCCTTCATGACAGCAATAATGCTGTTCAGTGAAAAGCCGTAACAACTGTTGCGGCTTTTTGTATTTACAAGTATATAATGGGAGGTATTCTGGTAAATGTTTATCGGAAGTAACTTGAAAACTACTTTTTAGTCTAATTTTTGATTGGTATAAGTAGTTAATCTATGAAGCAGTTATTATGATTAAACGAGTCTCTATGTCGTTCTTACTGTTATTTATAACACTGCAAATAAGTGCTTATAATAGTCATTTTACAACCGAAGCATTTTGTGAACTAAAAGAAATTGTTGATGAATGGGTTGTACGTACAACAACTGTAGAAGGTATCGATCATTCTGAAACGATAATCAATAATGAGTTTATCGTTAAAGTAAAGATTGAAAATCAATCAAAGGTGATTGTATCTCCCTTGATAATTAGAGAAAAGGCACAACTGATAAAACGAGCTATCGAGGCAAAATATGCCTTAGAAGAAGTGCTCGTAGATGGAACGGGAAAAGCAACAATTTATAACTATAAGACAAATGTAATTTTGGATTATACCCCACAGTTTGATCATGATGATCGGAGTATTGGGCATCTTGTTTTTATTGATGCAAAATCTACTTCCTCAACATATTATGAATATACCCACTCCTATAGACTGGGAGACATTAAACGTACAACCAAAACAACAGTTACCAAAACAGAAGTGACTAAAGGAAGTAGTATTGGGCGTATTAATTTTTTTAAAATATATGTGGTGCTTACTATTGATGGTACAATAGTTTCCGATGAAGAATTAAAAAATATCGCCTATCATGAGTTTGGGCATTCAGCATCTTTAAATCATCCCTGGGAATTGGATCAATTTGAAAAGAGCTTGTCTCCCGAACTCAACCAATCCATAGACTCTTATATTTCAAATAAAAGGTATATCCTAGCCAATATTATGAATTCTGATGAAAACCCCATCCCGTCCTATCGTTCTACCAGTGGTGAGGAATTATTACAGGGACAATTAGAATTTATGGTATGGAAAATTAGTTTGGAATCCTTTTATAGGTTCTCAGAATTAGCCTCTTTAGTCGTGGCTTCAGATTATCGTTAAATTCGACTAAATTCTTAAAATCTTATTTTTATTATCTATTTAACCCGAATTATGCAGTAGAACTTCGCAATGAGGACTGAAAGCGCAATAA
>CAZPTJ010000160.1:0-7606 GCA_964589085.1 uncultured Flavobacteriaceae bacterium
AAACCAAAAATTATATCAAAAAAAACAAGAGGCTGCCTTTTTAGACAACCTCTTTGTTTTTTAATGCATACCTATTTCTTATCACTGTCAAAAAGACTGTAAGAAACACTTAAAATGACTTGGGAAGGTCTAGAATCAACAACAAAACCTAAACCATCTTGAATATCTTCTGAAAGCGCATCATTATCTTGGAACGAACCTTCATAACGGGCATCAACACCCAGACGACCTAATTGCACGCCAACTCCTGCCTGGAATCCAACGGTAAATGTATTTTCCGGATCCTGAACATTTATATTGTCCAATCCGTCCAATTCATTGCTAAGAACGATTTGAAATGCGGGTCCTACTTTTACGTTTAAAGGACCGATGATTTTAAACCCTAGAAGAATAGGAATGTCCAGTTTTGAAAAGTTGTAATCTGCACTTACATCATTTTCCTGAAACTCTGTGTTAAGACGCGTATATACCAGTTCTGGTTGTACGAAGATGCCTGCAAATTTAAATTGTGCATATACCCCGGCGTGATACCCTACGCGATTATCGCCATTGACTACCTGATTATCGGTAAAATCGAATATGGCTGTTAAATCTCCGGTCGAACCAAAATTAAGCCCCCCTTTTATACCGAAACGAGAACTCTGACTATACATCGTTATGGATATAATACTAAGTACTAATACTATTCCTAGTTTTTTCATAATTGTTTGTTTTGATTAATGACAAAAATAAAGATAGACTGTTACTTTCTACCTGTATTTTTTTTGAAAACGCGAAAAAAAGGAAACTTATTTCCTTTGAATCACTTTCTTAGCTGCTTTAACAATTGCTCCAGCGTTCAAACCATATTTTTCCATAAGTTGTGCTGGAGTACCACTTTCACCAAAAGTATCCTGTGTAGCAACAAATTCTTGAGGTGTAGGATGTGAAGTCGCTAAAGCTCTTGCAACACTTTCTCCCAATCCGCCATAGTAATTATGTTCTTCTGCAGTTACAATACAGCCTGTCTTTTGTACGGAGGCGAGTATGGCATCTGCATCAAGTGGTTTAATTGTATGAATATTAATAACATCTGCATAAACTCCTTGCGCATGTAATGTCTTTGCTGCTTCCAGTGCTTCCCATACCAGATGACCAGTAGCTACGATAGTAACATCATTGCCTTCTTGTAATTGTACAGCTTTACCGATTTTAAAAGTTTGATTTTCTGAAGTAAAATTAGCCACCTTAGGTCGACCAAACCTCAAATATACAGGCCCTTGATGCGCAGCGATAGCTATAGTTGCAGCCTTAGTCTGATTATAATCACAGGTATTGATTACCGTCATTCCAGGTAACATTTTCATAAGACCAAGATCTTCCAAAATCTGATGTGTAGCACCATCTTCACCTAGTGTTAAACCAGCATGTGAAGCACAGATTTTTACATTTTTTCCCGAATAGGCTACACTTTGACGGATCTGATCATAGACTCTTCCTGTTGAGAAGTTGGCAAAGGTTCCGGTAAACGGAATTTTCCCACCTATAGTCATTCCTGCAGCCATACCGATCATATTGGCTTCAGCAATACCCACTTGAAAGAAACGTTCTGGATGATCTGTCTTAAATGCATCCATTTTAAGAGAACCCGTAAGATCCGCACAAAGCGCGACCACATTTTCATTAGTCCGCCCAAGTTCACTCAATCCGGCTCCAAATCCTGAGCGCGTATCTTTATTTCCTGTATTTTCGTATACCTTCATGGTTTGTATAATAATGCTTTTGGCAAAAGCGTGTTTTTAATAATCTCCTAAAGTTTCTGGATTTTGAGTAAGGCCTATGGCGAGCTGTTCATCGTTAGGTGCTTTGCCATGCCAGGCGTGGGTATGCATCATAAAGTCAACACCGTTCCCCATAACAGTGCGCAGTAATACGCATATGGGTTTTCCTTTTCCCGTTAGGGATTTGGCCTTTTGAAGTCCTTTAATAATAGCACTCACAGAATTACCTTCTTCAATATCTATAACTTCCCAACCAAAGGCTTCAAATTTTGCACGAACGCTTCCCATAGCGAGAACGTCATCTGTACTTCCATCGATTTGCTGTCCATTGAGATCTATAGTAGCAATAATATTATCTATGCCATTTCCTGCGGCATACATAATAGCCTCCCAGTTTTGTCCTTCCTGAAGTTCACCATCGCCATGAAGCGAATATACCAGACGATTATCATTGTTAAGTTTTTTTGCCTGAGCAGCACCCAACGCTACACTCATACCTTGTCCGAGTGATCCTGAAGCTACACGAATACCGGGAAGACCTTCATGTGTTGTAGGATGTCCCTGCAAACGACTATTTAACAAACGGAATGTGTTTAATTCATCTATAGCAAAGAAGCCAGAACGAGCAAGAACACTATAATATACAGGAGAGATATGACCATTAGAAAGGAAGAATACATCTTCGTTTTTACCGTCCATAGTAAAATCGGTACTGTATTCCATAACTTCCTGATAAAGGCTTACGAAAAACTCTGCACATCCTAATGAACCTCCAGGGTGGCCTGAATTTACTTTATGGACCTGACGTAAAATATCTCTTCGCACTTGAGTCACTAGTGCTTCCAGTTGGGCAATATCTGCCATAGCCGTATGTGTTTTGGTAATTAAAGCTCCAAAAATACTTTTTTTGCTTCCTTTCGACAATGAGAAACCAAGGAGGTTATTAACGAAAAAGGATAAGTAGTAAACAAATAGTAGGGTTTATGCTCCAATGGCATCCATATTGGATGAAAGTGTCTGAATAAACTTTGTAATAGGTCCTTTAATCATCATAGACATCATAGGATTAAAGTCTCCTTCAAAAGAAAGTTTGACTTCACTTTGTGTATCACCAGTTTCAGTAATCAATGCGATGAGTGTAAATGGTAATTTATCACTTGCGGCTCCCAAAACTACTTTTGAATAGGGAACCCCTTCCTTAAGTTCTAAAACTATTTCGGGCATGCCTTTGAGTGCAAATAGGAAACGTTTTTCGTTAATGAGTTCAAATTTGCTTGTGTTTTCGGGCATTAACTTTTCAAAATTGGAAATGTCCATTAAGAAATTATAGACCGTTTCACTAGACTGATTGATTTGTTTTATTGGACTTTCTAAGTGCATATGTGATTTGAGTTATGAGTTATCCCACTTGGATGGGTTGATACGCCAGCTTTCTAAAGTGAGTTGTTCTTTTTCGGTGATATATTTAGTGGTAACAGCTTGTTCTAAAAGATGGGAATAATCGCTCAAGGTGTTTAAAACAACATCGGCTTTTTCAAAATTTGTTTTTGCTACCTCAAAGCCATAGGTAAAAATGGCAAACATTCCCTTTACCTTTGCTTGACTTTCTTTTAAAGCTTCAACAGCGAGTAAACTACTTTTACCTGTGCTTATCAGATCTTCAATGACGACTACAGAACTTCCCGGTTCCAAATATCCTTCTATTTTATTCTGGCGTCCATGTTTTTTTGCTTCCGGACGAACATAAATAAAAGGTAGATTAAGATAATCTGCAACAAGCATACCAATCCCAATAGCTCCTGTTGCTACGCCAGCAATAGCATCAGGCTTTCCATAATTGCTTTCTAATTGCTTTGCTATCTCCTGATGGATGTAATTACGAACCAAAGGATAGGATAATGCGACGCGATTATCGCAGTAAATTGGAGATTTCCATCCAGATGCCCATGTAAAAGGGTCTTGCGGTTGTAATTTTATTGCATTAATTTGCAATAATAATTCGGCAGTTTTTTTTGCTGTTTCCTTGTCTAAAACCATACGGGCAAATGTATAAAGTTTTTGTGAATGACATCCCCATAATTCTATCTACTGAGAAAGAGATAGGAAGTCGCTACCGTTCAATTCCCATTAAACGGGCAAAGCTCAAAGAAATTATTAAAAAAATATATGAAGGAGAGCAGCTTTATGTCAATTTGTATCATGCAAATGAAGAAAAATTACTAAAGCATCTTAAAAAAAAGTTACCTGTAGTAGTTGCTGGTGGAGGGATGGTCTTCAATGATAAGCGTGAGATTTTATTTATTTATCGCAACAAGAAATGGGATCTTCCTAAAGGAAAAATTGAAAAAGGGGAAAAGATTCAAGACTGTGCTATACGAGAAGTCGCTGAAGAAACGGGTATAAATAATTTGACCGTTAGGCGTTTTATAGCAAAGACCTATCACGTATTTAAGCGTAATGATAAATTTAAGCTTAAGGAGACCTATTGGTATGAGATGCATTCTGGATATGATGGTCCGCTAACTCCACAAATAGAAGAAGGTATTGAAAAGGTAAAATGGAAAGACTTTCAACAAACGCAGAAAGCACTTAGGAAATCTTACGAAAATATTAAACTACTTTTTCCCAAAACGTATTTAACGACGCACCCTGGAGATCGGGTAGCGTAGATGTGCTTGCTCATAATTAGGTGATTTTTTATGAATCCAGTCTAGTTGTGCATACCAGTTTTGTGCAAAGGCAGGTTCGCTTTCTTTTTTCATTTCAAATTCATGTTGTATTTCAGGGTGTGCTGCTAGGAACTGAGCTGCTTTATCTTCCCATACATAGGGAGAGAATCCTTCTTTTTGTTGTAAAATGGTGTCAAAGTAATTCCAGTTGAAAAAACTATCTGGAGCTTCAGGTTCTAGTGTTTCCAAAAGATAACGTATGCCATCTTGATCTGTTGGAACGATATAGTCTCCTTTTTTAAAGGTGACTTCTTTTTCTTGCATACTTATCTTGGTATTATAGTGAGGATAATGCCCTTCATAAGCATTACGACGTGTTTCATAATCGGCAATGTGATAGACTTCAACCGTCATGGTACTATCTTTTTTTAATTGTTTGTACTCAATATCGTGTTTATACAGTTGCACCAGAATATCTCTCCAGCCGTGAGGAATAACATAGGCTTTGGGAATAGTAATTTCTGTAGTAGGCTTGAAATAGTCATAATACGTGACCGTTTTCGTAAAAGAACGATCCCGATGGTATTTTAATCTGGATTTGCCTGTAAGTTTACTTTCTTCATAGGTGCCTTCATACCCTAAAAATTCAAGTGAGGAGGTTTTGGAACTGTCAATAGTAAATTCAATAGGGTAGGTTTCTGCTTTCGCGAAAGCGTTAAAAGCATCAACCCGCAACGCTTTAATCTTTTCACTTTCCTGTGCTGTGGTGTGAATAATACTTTGTAATAAGGCATTTGTTCCTTCAACTCTTTGTTTGTAGGGTTTGAGCATATGAGTTTCTATCATTAAGCCTAAGGTGTTCCATAATGCCGTATACCCCGTTGAGTAGCGCGGATAATCCATGAACTGACTAAACCCTTGCTCGGGCGTTCGATTGAAAACATTAACATACGGTGTGATTTCCCAGTCTTTGGTTTTCAAATCCTGTTCGATTTTAGGTTGAAAATCTTCATGTAAATAGGTTCCCAAAACACCACCCAACTTATTATGTTGGGTAAAGAGATGAGTCAAGGTATATTGATAATCTGCACCATTACTTACATGAGTATCTACAAATACATCAGGTTGTATGAGATGAAAAATTTCGGCAAAAGCATCAGCGTTCTTGGTATCGGCTTTAATAAAGTCACGATTTAAGTCATAGTTTTTTGAATTACCTCTAAAACCATAAGATTCTGGACCATTTTGATTGGTTCGCGAGGTACTATTACGATTTAGGGCACCTCCAATATTATATACGGCTATAGCACCTACCCAGATATTATCAGGAATTTTTATTTTACCCTGAGCCAGATCCCGCATAAGCATCATCGTAGCATCGATACCATCGGGCTCTCCCGGATGTATGCCATTATTAATTAATATACGTCGTACATCAGCATCTTTGGAAAATTCGCTTTCAAAGGTTCTATTAGGACTATAGGTGATAAGTGTCAGTGGTTTATTGCTATCTGTACGTCCCATTTCATAGGTGCGTATAGAGGTATAAGCTTCATCAAGGTTTTTATAGTAGTCTATGATTTCTTCGTAAGTGGCTGTCTGTGTACCATTACTTTTTTCAAAAGGTGTGGTAAAATCAATATGATCAGGATTCTCTTCTGAGGATCCACAGGAGATAAGTACTGCGATGACACAGCTAAAGAGGAAATACTTCATGTGTTGCGAATTGATAAGAGCAAGGTACAAATTTGATATAAAAAAATCCCGATGCGTTCACATCGGGATTATAATGTTTAATCAACATTTTTATTGTTTTATAATGCGTTTTACAACGCTTGTATTTCCTGAATTGATACGTACGAAGTATATCCCGTCGGGATAATTTTCCAAAGAAATTCGCATGTCCGTTGTGGTGTTATCTATTTGTTGTGTATATACTATTTGTCCAATACTATTGTAAATAATGACTTCTGATAAAGGAAGGTTATTCTCATTTTGGAGGGTGATGTTCCCTTTTGTGGGGTTGGGGAAGAGGCTTATATTTTGGTCTAGAGAGAGATCGTCTGTATTCAGTATAGGATCTGTACTTACGGTCACAAAGCATTGCGCGGTTTGTCCTAATTCATCTGTGGCTGTAAGAGTAACCACAATATTTTCTCCTGCATCTACTAACGTTCCAGAACTGATATCCTGAGTGATTGTAAAATCCGAACTGCAACTACTAATAAGATTAATATTTTGATTTAAATTAGGAATAATGCCCATACCTGTATCAGGATCTATAACAAGCTGTCTATAGATGGGGCAGTTGGTAAATTCGAAAGTACTCAGAATTGTTACGGTCACTTCACAGGTGACAGGATTTCCATCAATAAGTTGAGTTACTTCTATTGTGTTTTCTCCTAGATTATCACAAGTAAATACCGTGGTGCTTAGTGTTGCAGTTTCTATTTCATTCTCAATGAATAAGAAGTCATTAAATATCCCTGTATTGGTTAGCAAAGAATTAATTTCTTGATTTTCAATATTTATAGTATAAATCTCGTTACATGCTGAATTAAAGCCGCCACCAGCTATAAGTATATTATTTCCTATATATTCTAGGGCTTTTGCGTCACAGCCTATAGGTGGTGTAAATGTAAATAGCGTTTCTATTGTTGCCGTAGTTATGTCTATTGCTGTTAGTGTTTGGTTAGATGTATTTCCATTAGTTATTAATAGCCTGTCATTTTCAAAGTCATAAGTCATGCCAGTAATATTCTTATCTATAAAAAAATCTGCAAAAGGAATAATCTCATTAGTATTGATATTAAATATTGAAATACCATCACTAGTATTATCACTGATATACAAAATACCATCCTTGTCAAAAGTAAATACGTAAGGGACTGAGAAACTGAAATCATCACCAGTTGTTAACCCAAAAAAGCTTTCATCAAAATTACAATCGGTAAGGTTTTCATTCAAAAGATTAAAGAATGTACCTATATCTAGTGCTTTAAAACTTAAATATGATTTATTATTTAAAGGATTTCTGTCAAGATTAAAATCTATATTTGAAGAAATAACGCAGACTTCACTGCTAGCATTGAATGCTAAATTATTATCATTCATACTATATATAAATGTGTTTAAAATACTATTTCCAGATAGACCTATGAGTTCTCCACTAGTATT
>CAZPTJ010000161.1:0-7591 GCA_964589085.1 uncultured Flavobacteriaceae bacterium
TTTGCAGTGATTTCAGAACATAATAGATTTTCTATTGCATAATTCGGGTTAAATTATTAATAATTTCTATAGGTTATAAAAGTATATTTAGTTTATGACACAAAAGATGTATCAAGTTGACGCCTTTACAGATCAAGTTTTTGCTGGAAATCCAGCGGCTGTTTGTCCTTTAAACAACTGGCTCGATGATGTCGTTATGCAACAAATTGCTATGGAAAATAATCTTGCAGAGACGGCTTTCTATGTAAAAAAAGGGGAGCAGTATGAGCTAAGATGGTTCACGCCAACTGTTGAGGTTGATCTTTGTGGTCATGCGACCTTGGCAGCAGCTTATGTGTTATTTAATTTAGAAAATCATCAGGGGAATACGATTCAATTTTATTCTCCTCGAAGTGGTGGGCTATCTGTCTCTAAAAAAGATGAATTTTTAACCTTGGATTTTCCTACAGATGTCATTACAGAAACAGAAGTAACCGATCTGTTAGCTGCTGGATTTAACCATAGACCTCAACAGGCTTTTAAAGGGAAGACGGATTATATGCTTATCTATAAAGACGAGGGGGAGATACGTTCCTTAACTCCTGATTTTGATCGTATTTCAAAACTAGATGCTCGAGGCGTTATTGCTACCGCAAAAGGGGATACCGTAGATTTTGTATCCCGCTTTTTTGCACCGCAATCCGGTGTTAACGAAGACCCAGTAACAGGCTCTGCACACACTAGTCTGACGCCATATTGGGCAAAAACATTAGATAAAAAGGAGTTAAGCGCTATTCAATTATCAAAGCGTAAGGGGTACTTACAGTGTACATATGCAAACGATCGCGTTATGATTAGCGGACAGGCAAAATTGTATTTAACAGGAGAGGTATATTTGAAATGACAATGACACTCGTTCTTTTCTAAAAGAACGTTATCCTAAATCAAATCCTAAATCTGTACGATAATACATCCCGTCAAAATGTAGTTTTTCGATGTTTTGATAGGAGTTTTGTAACGCTTTTCTAAAATCGGTGTCCAGTGAAGTAATGGCAATAACACGTCCACCATTGGTCACTATTTTACCTTCTTTTTCTGTTGTTCCCGCATGAAAAACAATGGCATCATTTATAGCTTCGATCCCTGAAATTGCTTTGCCTTTTTCATAAGCTTCCGGATATCCTCCAGAAACCACCATAACCGTTGTTGCAGCTCTTGGGTCCATCTTAAGATCAATCTCGTCTAAGGTTCCATTATCCAAAGCTTGAAACAAGTGCACTATATCCGTTTGAATACGAGGAAGGACAACTTCTGTTTCCGGATCACCCATACGTACGTTGTATTCAATCACTTTTGGATCGTCTCCTACTTTGATTAATCCAATAAAAACAAATCCTTGATAGGTGATTCCTTCTTTGGACAACCCTTCCACTGTAGGTTTCACGATACGTTCTTCGATTTTTTGCATAAAAACATCATCTGCAAAAGGTACTGGACTAATAGCGCCCATTCCTCCAGTGTTCAAACCCGTATCTCCTTCACCTATACGTTTATAATCTTTAGCCGTTGGTAATATTTTATAGCGTGTTCCATCAGTGAGTACAAAAACGCTTAATTCTATACCATCTAGAAATTCTTCAATAACCACCGTTGTACTTGCAGCACCAAATTTACCATCAAGCATGGTGGCCAGTTCGCTTTTAGCTTCTTCAAGGTCATCAATAATCAACACCCCTTTCCCCGCTGCAAGCCCATCTGCTTTTAGTACATAAGGAGGCGACAGGGTTTCCAGGAATTGTTGTCCTTCAGTGACACTGTCGACAGTAAAGCTTTGATAGGCAGCTGTAGGAATTCCATGAGCCATCATAAATTCCTTGGCACGTTCTTTACTTCCTTCTAGAGTCGCTCCTTCGGCTGAAGGGCCTATGACCTGTACATGTTGTACTTCAGGGTCTTTTTGAAATTCATCGTAAATGCCATTAACCAGAGGATCTTCGGGTCCTACAACCACCATAGTCACCCCTTCTTTTATGACAAAGGCTTTAATTGCATCAAAATCGTTGACAGCAATAGGAACATTGGTTGCTATTTGAGCGGTCCCAGCATTTCCGGGAGCAACAAAAAGTGTATCACACAGAGGGCTTTGTGCAATTTTATAGCTAAAAGTATGTTCTCTTCCGCCAGAACCTAATACGAGAATGTTCATGGAGTCCTTGTTTTTAAATGGTCTGGCAAAAATAATTGTTTGTATTTTGCTACACTAATACTACACGGGTGAATTTGTTTGATTGGACCTTAGGTTTTCAGGGATATGATATCGCTTTCGCGAAAGCGGAATTATCCCGCATTCAGGAACAATCGGAAACAGCATATACAGCCTATATTGAAGATCGGAAAAAAGCGATTGTTGGGTATCATAAAAAGCACAATCCACTCTATCAACAACTAGTAGGTACAGGATCAAGCGATGATTGGGAGTCGTTACCTATTCTCACAAAAAAACACTTGCAACAATCCTTAGCGCAGCGGCTTTCTGAAAATTATAGACCTAAAAAAGTGTATGTCAACAAAACCTCAGGTTCTTCGGGTCATCCTTTTGTTTTTGCTAAGGATAAAGCAAGTCACGCACTGACCTGGGCAGTTATTATGGACAGGTTTCAATGGTACGGCATCGATTTTAATCATTCTTTACAAGCTCGTTTTTACGGCATTCCTCTGGATGCAATTGGCTATCGTAAGGAACGCTTAAAAGACTGGTTGAGTCATCGATATCGTTTCCCCATTTTTGATTTAAGCGATGCTAAGCTGGAAGGAATATTGAAACATTTTAAGCGGAAATCATTCGATTATATCAATGGATATACCAGTAGTATTGTGCTCTTTGCCAAATATCTTAAACGTCAGAATATCGTTTTAAAAACAGTATGCCCTTCCCTTAAAGTATGTATGGTGACTAGTGAAATGCTTTTTGAAAGCGATAAAAATCTCCTGGAAATTCAATTGGGTGTACCTATTGTTAATGAATACGGAGCTTCTGAACTTGATCTTATTGCTTTTCAGAATCCAGATGGGGAATTTCAGGTCAATAGTGAAACATTATTTGTAGAAATTCTGGATGACAATCACAAACCTGTACCCTTGGGTGAGGAGGGACATATCGTAATTACTTCGCTCTACAACAAAGCACATCCTTTCATACGTTATGCAATAGGTGACAGAGGTGTTCTTTCAAAATCGAGCACGCCTAAAAAACCGATTTTAGAAAAATTAATAGGTCGTACTAATGACATTGCGCACCTGCCGAGTGGAAAAGTAATTCCCGGATTGACCTTTTATTATGTAACAAAAAGTGTCATCGAAGAAGATGGTAATGTTAATGAGTTTATTGTTGAACAACTCGCTCCCAATCGATTTAAAATTCTATATACTGCTCAACGTATTTTTAGTTCGGAAGAAATCACTACTATAGAAAAAGCATTGGCAAAATATCTTGAAGAAGGTTTACAATTAGAATTTGAGCATAAACCTTTTCTTGATCGCAGCAAGCGTGGGAAGCTCAAACAGTTTATAGGGCTCTCTAAATAGTGTACATTTAGGTCATTCTCAAAACAAATAAGTTTTTCGGTTTTTGTCTCTTTCTTTTTCCTTTTATCTTCGCCTAAATTTGAAACCGTAGTTACAACTATGCTTGAAAATTTAGACTCGTTTAATGAAAAAATAAATTGGTCTAAATTCCCCAAAACTTATTTGTTTTGAGAATATGTCCAAACAAATTGCTTTTATAACCAATTATTATCCTCCTGAAACGGGTGCCGCGGCTAATAGAATTGCTTTAATGGCACAGCTATTTGTCCAAGCTGGATATGAAGTACAAGTGCTCTGTCCTTTACCTAATTATCCCACTGGACGTATCTTTTCAGAATATAAGGGGAAAAGTGGACACACAGAAATTGTTAATGGTGTACAAGTCACGCGTCTTTGGGTATATGCCACGCATTCTCCAAGTGCCTGGAAACGACTACTGGCTATGCTTTCTTTTTCCTTCTCTCTTTGGAAATATAAATTAAAACATACCCTTCCTTCCTTAGTTTTTATCCAGTATTCACCTATTATCGTAGGTGCTTTGAGTTCCTTTTTATGGGGTTCCAAAAAACATCGTATCCTTCTCAATGTTTCTGATCTATGGCCTCTAGCGGCAAAAGAATTGGGAAAACTGGATGACGGTCTCATATATCGTTTATTGCAAAAAATAGAATTATACACTTACAGAAAAGCCAAAATTATATTAGGACAATCACAAGAAATTTTAGCTCATATAGAGACACTACTCCCTGATAAACCTCGTTTTTTATATCGTAATTTTCCTGAATTTACTTCTCCATCAGTTAGCCTCTCACCACTGGTGACGGGAAAAACATATCTGGTTTATGCAGGTCTTTTAGGAGTTGCTCAGGGTATTTTTGAGTTATGCAAACATATTGAGCTTCCAGACCATTGTGAATTTCATATTTATGGGTCAGGTACAGAGATGGAAGCTATTCAAGATTATATTACCACTTCAAATAAGCCTATATATTATAAAGGATCGCTTTCGCGAAAGCAATTACACGAAAAGCTCATTCACTATGACATAACATTAATTCCGCTCTTAAAACGCATCTATGGCTCCGTGCCTTCTAAAATCTTTGAATATGCAAAACTGGGATTGCCGATGCTCTATTTTGGTGGAGGTGAAGGTGAGCATATTGTTCTTGAAAATGACTTGGGCTGGGTTGTTTCTCCTGGCGATTATAGGAGTTTAAACACAAAAATTGCAACTATTATAAAGGCTTCTAACTTTCCTGTTAAAGAGACCTTTTTAGAGAATACAGAACAATTATTTGATGCAAAAAAACAATTTAATGCTCTTATCGAATTTCTGGATTAATACGCCTTTTCATCACCTTGTGAAACACGAAGTACGGTCTTAGCTATAATCTTAAGATCCATTAATAGTGACCAGTTTTCTACGTAAAAAATATCAAACTTTACTCGATTGATGATATCGGTATCGGTTTCTACCTCACCTCTATAACCACTTACCTGTGCCAAACCTGTAATACCAGGTTTTATAAAATGTCGTACCATAAATTTATCGATACGTTCTGCATACATATGTGTATGACTTACCATATGAGGTCTTGGACCAACGACAGACATCTCTCCTTTAAGGACGTTGATAAATTGTGGTAATTCATCAAAACTAGTCTTCCTTAAAAATTTACCCACTCCCGTAATACGATCATCTCCTCGGCGTACCTGATGGATATGTGCGGTGGGATTGGGACGCATAGAACGAAATTTATAACAATAAAACTCTTGATAATCCAAGCCATTTCTTTTTTGTTTAAAAAACACAGGGCCTTTGGATTCAAGCTTAATAATAATAGCAAGTAAAGGGGTTAACCAAGAAAGAATTCCCACAAGTACAATCACAGAAAGTATAATATCGAACCCTCTTTTTATCAATTGATTTAACGGTGTATCAATAGGAATTTCTCTTAATGATAAAACGGGCGTATAGCCTAAGTATTGATAATTAAGTTTCTTGGTAAATATCTCTTTATTGTCTGGAATAAATTTTAATATTTTTAGGTTATTATCTGCGAAATCACTGATTTCCCGTATTTGTTCGTTTGAGAATTCTGCTATGGAGCAATAAATCTCATCGATATCATTATCAATAATAAAAGCAAAGCAATTTTCTAAGGATATCCCTGATTCTTTGATATCAAAACAACGTGCTAGTTTGTAACCATAGACAGGGTTTTTCTTAAAGAAGGTAATAAGTTGTTTTGTTTTTGCATTATCCCCCAATACTACCGTTCTTCTATAATTTCCTCCAAGAATGGTCCTGTACTTCTTAAGCAAATAAAATACTCCTAGCTTAAAAACAGTAACTCCTGTAAAAACATAAAATATATATCTGAAAATTTGTGAGGGGGCGCCTTCTGCTAATTCAAAAAAGCCAAAAAAGGCAAATATGGATAAGGAAAACAACACAAACTGAATTAACAATAATGAAAAGATGGTTATTAAAGGTGTAAATCTATACACCTCATAAAATTTAGATTTGATCGTTGTAATGATCCAGGCAATAGTTATAAGTAGGGCAAATTGAAAAAAATAACCCTCCAGAGTGAGCACCCATTTTGCAAAAAACAGGATGATGCAGAGGTCAATAATATAAATTGACGGTTTGATATATATAGAGAACCTTCCTTTTTTAAAACCCATGAGTTACTTTACAATGTGTTTTGAAAAATCCTTATGCTCGCTTTTATATAACTCTTCGGGATTAAGGCTTTTGAAAAATTGGTACGTTTTTTCCATCCCTGCAGATCTTGAAATTTCCGGTTTCCATCCTAAAATCTTCTTGGCTACAGAAATATCAGGTCTTCTTTGCAGAGGATCATCAACAGGTAAGGACTTAAATACAATTTCTTGATCTGTATTTGTGAATTTTAATACTTCTCTAGCAAAATCAATAATGGTAATTTCATCTGGATTCCCAATGTTAACAGGTAGCGCGTAATCACTCATTAATAAGCGATAAATCCCTTCTACCTGATCATCTACATAGCAAAAAGAACGCGTTTGTAGTCCATCTCCAAAAACAGTAAGATTTTCTCCTCGTAGTGCCTGACCAATAAATGCCGGAATCACTCGACCGTCATTTAAACGCATACGCGGACCATAAGTATTAAAAATACGTACAATGCGTGTTTCTAGCCCATGGAAACGGTGATATGCCATGGTAATAGATTCCTGAAAACGCTTTGCCTCATCATATACTCCTCTTGGGCCTATCGTATTTACATTTCCATAATAATCTTCCGTTTGTGGGTGTACCAATGGGTCTCCGTATACTTCGGAAGTGGATGCAATGAGAATACAGGCATTCTTTTCTTTAGCAAGACCCAATAAGTTATGCGTGCCTAGAGAACCCACCTTAAGTGTCTGAATCGGAATCTTTAAATAGTCTATTGGACTTGCGGGAGACGCAAAATGTAAAATATAATCCAATTTACCAGGAACGTGAACAAACTTGGTAACATCATGATTATAAAATTCAAACTGTTCGAGTTTAAACAGGTGTTCAATATTAGAAAGACTTCCTGTAATAAGATTATCAATTCCGATTACATGAAACCCTTCCTTAATAAAACGATCGCATAAATGTGATCCTAAAAAACCTGCAGCACCTGTTATTAAGACTCGTTCTCGCATATTAAACTGACTTACGTCCTATTGAAATATATTGGAATCCTTCTTTCTCCATATCTTCCACATCATATAGATTTCTTCCATCAAAAATGAGTTTATTTTTCAACCCTTCTTTAAGTTTTGTAAAATTAGGTGTTCTGAAAATACTCCATTCTGTACAAATAACAAGTGCATCAGCATTTTCAATAGTATCATACATAGAGGAAGCAAAATAAATTTTGTCCCCGTATTTTGTCTTTACATTGTCCATGGCTTCTGGATCAAATGCTCGAATTTCAACTCCTTTTTCAAGTAATTGATTTATAATATAGAGGGATGGTGCTTCGCGAATATCATCTGTTTCTGG
>CAZPTJ010000162.1:0-1743 GCA_964589085.1 uncultured Flavobacteriaceae bacterium
TCATTAAAGCGAAGCCCATTAGAAAGTTCATACTTACTAAGCTTCTTATATTCAACAAGTCCCCAGAGGACAAACTCTTTGACAAAAAAGATATCCTCTTCTGAAATGTTAGGTTGATATTTTTTAATAAGGAGATCCAATGGCATAATATTGTTCAATCTTGCGCGATAATCTGCATCATTAAGATGGTCTTCCAACACAAAACCACTTTCTTCAAAAAACCAGGAAACAAGTTCTTCATAAGGATCTTCATCAGTTTCCTTTTTCAGTTTTTCTATTTTGGGGAAATAATCATCAAACAATGATCTCGTAGCTTCTCCTATCAAAGTTTTAGCTACAAATGCTGCACCTTCTTGCTCTCCTTCATATACTAACTCCACTTTCCCTGTAATCGAAGGAACAACGCCCATAAAGTCTCCAAAACGAACAGTTGTCTTTGTATCACCAGATAATAAAGCTCTACGCTCTGCAGTACTAATTAAGTTTTCAAAGGCAGTAATACTCATACGTGCACTGATACCACTCTTTACATCTATAAACTCACTATCGCGTGCCGCAAATCCTATTTCTTCCAATAGGTCTTTTGCAAGATCCGGCACATACACCGTATCTGCCTGTGATTCTAATACGCGTGCTTCCTGCTCGGTAATTTTACGCGCAACTTCCAGTGTTTCCGGATAATGAGTTAATATCTGACTCCCAATACGATCCTTCAATGGGGTTACAATACTCCCTCTATTAGTATAATCTTCAGGATTTGCAGTAAATACAAATTGCATATCCAGCGCAAGACGCAATTTAAAACCTCTGATTTGAATATCCCCTTCCTGAAGGATATTGAACAATGCCACCTGAATACGCGCCTGTAAATCAGGCAATTCATTAATCACAAAAATACAACGATTAGCTCTTGGAATCATCCCAAAATGGATCACGCGATCATCGGCATAGCTCAATTTAAGATTTGCAGCTTTTATAGGATCAACATCACCTATAATATCAGCTACGGTAACATCCGGCGTAGCGAGTTTTTCAGCAAAGCGTTCTGAACGATGTAACCAATTGATCGGGGTATCATCTCCCTCTTCTGCAATACGCTCCTTCGCATAGCGTGAAAGTGGCTCTAACGGATCATCATTAATCTCAGATCCTTCTACAACCGGAATATATTCGTCCAGTAAATTGATCATCTGTCTGGCAAGCATTGTTTTTGCCTGCCCTCTCAATCCCAATAAATTAATGTTATGTCGAGAGAGAATAGCGCGTTCTAACTCGGGGATTACCGTATGTTCATAGCCATGAACACCTGTAAAAGTAGGTGTTCCCTTTCTCAAACTATCAATCAAATTAGCACGCAATTCATCCTTAATACTTCTTGATTGCCAGCCCGCTGCTTTAAGCTGACCAATGGTTTTAATACTTTCTGTCTTCATATTTTATAAACCTGCTGTTGCAGATATCCTGTCTTATGTTAGGTTATATTTTGGTTTTAGTTGGTGGTCTGTAATCAAAATTACAATTTAGCTCCTATTTTAATACGCTTCCTTCTATCTGTCTCATAATCCTCATATAAAGCGGCAACGCAAAGTTTCAAAAAATGAATCGAAAAAAATATTCATTTTCCGAAACAACCACCCAAATATCAAATCGTCACATCTTCAAATTACTTAATACGCTTTTTCCTATTCGTCTCATAATCCTCATATAAAGCGGCAACGCAAAGTTTCAAAAAATGAATCGAAA
>CAZPTJ010000162.1:1843-7519 GCA_964589085.1 uncultured Flavobacteriaceae bacterium
GTCTCATAATCCTCATATAAAGCGGCAACGCAAAGTTTCAAAAAATGAATCGAAAAAAATATTCATTTTCCGAAACAACCACCCAAATATCAAATCGTCACATCTTCAAGTTACTTAATACGCTTTTTCCTATTCGTCTCATAATCCTGAAAAATCATTTCACCCAATCCTTTAAGCCCCGTATAGAAGGCTTTTCCTTGATTTGCTTCTGTAAATGCATCTACAAATTGCTGTAAATAAGGATCACTGGCAATCATAAAGGTCGTAATAGGAATATGTAATTTACGCGCCTGACGTGCCATAGAATAGCAGCGTCGTACAATATGTTCATCTAATCCATTGGGGTTTTTATAATACCTGCCATCTTTAAGTCGCATACAGCTAGGCTTCCCATCCGTAATCATAAAGATTTGCTTATTGGTATTGCGCTTGCGTCGTAACATATCCATAGCCAGTTCCAGGCCAGCTACCGTATTGGTATGATAAGGCCCAACTTCCAGATACGGCAAGTCCTTAATTTTTATGGTCCAGGCATCATTACCAAACACCAGTATATCCAGTGTATCCTTAGGATATCGTGTGGTAATTAATTGCGCCAGCGCCATAGCCACTTTCTTTGCAGGCGTGATACGATCTTCTCCATAAAGAATCATGCTATGTGAGATATCGATCATTAAGACGGTACTCATTTGTGCTTTAAAATGGGTTTCTTCTACGACGAGATCATTTTCGCTTAAGCTAAAATCTCCAATGCCGTTATTGATTTGTGCATTGCGCAAACTTTCCGTCATTGAAATACGCTCCAGTCCATCTCCAAAACGATAATCCCGATAATCTCCCGTATGTTCATCTCCTCTTCCTGCCAGTTTGGTTGTATGGTTTCCTCGGGCACTCTTCTTTAATTTTCCGAAAATTTGATCTAATGCTCGCTGTCGGATGGCTCTTTCAGTTTTTTCGGTAATCGCCATTCCACCATCGCCATTGGGTTTTATTTCTTCACGTATATATCCCTTTTCTTTTAGATCTTCTACAAAATCATCAAGGGTATAGTCCTCATTTGTCAATTTATATTCCTGATCCAGTTGCTTTAACCAGTCCATAGCTTCCTCAAAATCTCCTGATGTATGGGTGATCAATTCCTGAAAAATATCGAGCAATTTTTCAAACAACGATTGTTCGGGAGCTTCATACGGTTTAAAGACAAAACCTCTACGCATTGTTTTCTTTTCCATAGTACACCTTAAAAATACAGTTATTTTAAATAATTACGCTTTCGCGAAAGCGTCCTTAACAACCTTTTAAGATTTCGCCGATGCGCATTTTGTTACCTTGTCCCCACTATAACTATAATCATAGTCATCATACACTAAATAAACCAAAATAACCCAATGAAAAAGCTCTTCTCACTCCTCTTCATGTGTGCTATTACCTTATGTTTTGCACAAGATTTTAATATGTCTGTATTACAGGATATTCAACCTAGAAACATTGGTCCAGCTGGAATGTCAGGTCGCGTGACCGCCATAGACGTTGTACAATCCAATCCAGATATTATGTATGTGGGTACCGCTTCTGGTGGATTATGGAAATCTGAATCTGGAGGGATTAAATGGGATCCCATTTTTGATGAAGAATTAACGGCTTCTATAGGAGCCGTAGCTATCCAGCAATCCAATCCTAGCGTGATTTGGGTAGGTACTGGAGAGGGAAATCCTCGTAATAGTCTTAATGGAGGTTATGGTGTGTACAAATCCTTAGATGGTGGAAAAACCTGGAAATCTATGGGACTTGAGAAAACACGTCATATCCATCGTGTCATCATAGATCCTACAAACCCTGATATTGTATATGTAGGTGCTATAGGTTCGCCTTGGGGTGAACATCCGGAACGCGGAGTGTTTAAAACGACTGACGGAGGAAAAACATGGAACAAAATCCTATTTAATAATAACAAAACGGGCGTTGCCGATATGGTGATGGATCCTAGCAATCCCAATAAGCTTATGGTGGCGATGTGGGAACACAAACGCGATCCCTGGTTTTTTAAATCTGGTGGAGAAGGATCTGGTTTATATATGACTCATGATGGTGGTGATAGCTGGAAAGAACTTACAGATAAGGAAGGATTACCTAAAGGAGATCTGGGACGTATAGGTGTTGCGATAGCTCGTAATAACCCCAATGTGGTCTATGCTCTTATAGAAGCAAAGAAAAATGCTTTATATCGCTCTGATGATGGCGGATTTAACTGGCGAAAAGTAAATGATAAGAATGATATAGGAAACAGACCCTTTTATTATTCGGAGATCTATGTAGATCCACAAAATGAAAATCGCGTCTACTCCATTTTCACCTACGTTAATGTATCGGAAGATGGTGGCAAGAACTTTACGCAATTAATGCCCGCTTATGGTGTAGATAATGGAGTGCATCCTGATCACCATGCCTGGTGGATACATCCTAAGGATGGTAGTTTTATGATCGACGGAAATGATGGCGGGATGAATATTACCAGAGATCGTGGTAAATCCTGGCGTTTTATAGGAAACCTTCCTGTCGCACAATTCTATCATATCAATGTCGATAATGAATATCCCTATAATGTTTATGGTGGGATGCAGGATAATGGAAGCTGGCGCGGACCGGCATATGTATGGAAAGCACAAGGTATTCGTAATCATTACTGGCAAGAAATCTCTTTTGGTGATGGTTTTGATGTAGTTCCTGATCGTGATGATAGTCAGTATGGTTGGAGTATGAGTCAGCAGGGATTTGTAAGTCGTTATGACTGGAAAACAGGAAATAACTATTCTGTACGTCCTACACATCCTGACCCGGAAATGCGCTTACGTTTTAACTGGAACAGTGCGATCAATATTGATCCTTTTGATAATAGTACCATCTATTTTGGCAGTCAGTTTGTACATAAATCTACAGATAAGGGGTTAACCTGGACTGTAATTTCTCCAGACCTCACTACCAATGACCCGGAAAAACAGAAACAAAGTGAATCGGGAGGATTATCGCTAGATGCTACAGGTGCAGAAAACCACACCACCATTCTTGTTATAGAACCTTCGCCTGTAGAACGTAATATGTTCTGGGTAGGTACCGATGATGGCCGTGTGCACTATACCACCAATGGTGGAAATACGTATACCGAAGTTTCGCAAAACCTCAGAGGTCTTCCTAAAGGAAGCTGGATTGTACAAATTAAAGCGAGTGCCACAAAACAAGGTGAAGCACTGTTGGTTGCTAATGATTATCGACGTTTCAATTATACACCATATGCCTATCGCACCCGTAACTATGGAAAAACCTGGGAACGCATTGTTGATGGTAATGATGTACAGAGCTATACACTTTCTATTGTAGAAGATACAGAAGAACCTAATTTGATGTTTCTAGGAACAGATGACGGGCTTTATATTTCATTAAATGCAGGAAGCTCCTGGACCAAATGGACTAAAGGCTTTCCTACAACTTCGGTTAAAGATCTAGTGATTCATCCTCGAGAGCATGATTTGGTGATTGGTACTTTTGGTCGAGCAGCCTGGGTACTGGATGATATCCGACCATTACGCGCTATTGCTAAGGATCGGAGTACGCTTTCGCGAAAGCTACAACTCTTCAATCCTCCTACAGCATATCAGGCGGCTTATCAACAAGCTACCGGAAGCCGTTTTGGTGGTGATGCGCTGTACAATGGTGAAAATCGCCCTAGCGGAGCACAAATTGCTTATTTTATTACGAAGCATGAAGGTAAGGAAAAGGAGACTTCTGACGACTCGAAAGATGAAGACGAGACTTCCGACACCTCGGAAGTTGAAGAGAACAAAGTCACCTGGGACTCTATTCATTTAAAAATTTATGATGGGGATCGTCAGATCAGACATTTAAAAAGAGCAGCTCCTGACAGTACGGGTATTCATAAAATGCGCTGGTTTATGAATGAAGCCGGAGGTGATCGCCCATCCAGAACCATACGTAAACCTAACAACGAACCGGGAGGAGTTTCTGTAAAACCAGGCACTTACAAACTGGTCATGGCCTATGGAGATCAAACTAGTGAATCGAGTATTACTGTTGCCAGTGATCCAAGACTACAAGTCTCGCAAAAAGCTATTAACGATGCGTATACCTATGGAAAGCAAATTGAAGCAATGACGCAAACGGCTGCAGATGCGGTAAAACAATTGGTAGAAAACAAGACCATCGCTCAGGATTATAAAAAAGCGATTAAAAAACTGGATGATGATGACACTTATAAAGAGGAGATAAAAGCCTGTGGTGATATTGTCAAGGAGATTGATAACGTTATTGCCTTATATCTGGGTAAAGAAGATAATAGGCAAGGTATTGTGCGTAATCCTGAAGTAACTGCTATGCAACGCCTGGGTACGGCTGGTTTTTATGCTGGTTCTCGTCCGAACGGTGTTACAACGACGGAAACACAATTAATACAACACGCCAAGGATCAACTTAATGCCGCCTTAGATAGCACCAATACATTCTTTGAAGAGCAATGGAAATCCTATCAGGCAAAAATGGAAGTTTTAGATCTTAAGCCCTTCAAAGAATTAAAAAGTTTCAAGTTAAATTAAAAGATTATTTAAACTTATATTTGGTTTTGAATATGAAAAAAATTGCACTCTTTATAGTAGGTATTTCCTTTAGCTTTGGAATGAAGGCACAGGAAACCGGAGAAAATAATCTAGGATCCTGGTTAATGTATTTTGGTACTACCCAAGTAGCAGACAAGTGGAGTATTCATTCGGAATTACAATACCGTACGTATGAGGTCCTTTCCAATTTTAACCAGTTACTCCCACGTGTGGGTGTAAATTATCATATCTCTGATAATGCTATGGTGACTTTGGGATATGCTCATATTCCTACAGATCCTACGTTTACAGAACCAGATGGAGAGGAAAACATTACAGAAAACCGAATCTACCAGCAGTTTGTATTGCGTAATAAAGTAGGCAAATTTAAGTTTAGTCATCGGTATCGACTCGAGCAACGTTTTATCGACAACCCTATAAGCGGTAGTGACACTCAACATCGCGCACGTTATTTACTGCGTATCACCTACCCTTTAAATGACACCTGGTTTTTAACCGCTTATGATGAGTTTTTTATCAATCTTCAGGAACCTATATTTGGTCAAAATCGTTTGTATGGTGCTGTAGGGTATAATGTCAATAAAAATGTTGCCTTACAATTTGGATACCTAAAGAACCACTTTACAGGGCGCAATTTTGATAGGCTACAGTTAGGGGTCTGGTGGAAAACCGATTTGCGTAAGAAGAAAAGCTAAATAATGGCGATTAAGTATGATACAATAGGAGTAGGCTATGACGAAACCAGAAAAGCTGATGACTATTTAATTTCAAAACTTAAGGAACATCTCAAACCATTACAGGAGGGAATATATCTAGATATAGGGTGTGGAACGGGCAATTATACCCACGCACTTTATGAAATGGGATATCATTTTATAGGTGTTGATCCTTCACAAGCTATGCTGGATAAGGCCTATGCCAGAAATCCTAAAATTGACTGGCGTATAGGTAATGCTGAAGAAACAGGCTTAGCAGATGATAGTATGGATGGCATCATAGGTACGCTTACTATTCATCACTGGTCCAATTTGTTTTCAGCTTGTATTGAGCT